>NZ_VMLI01000013.1:0-49187 GCF_013276625.1 Streptococcus sp. 9903
TCGATCCCGTTAACTCCCATTTTAGCGGGTGTAGTTTAGTGGTAAAACTACAGCCTTCCAAGCTGTTGTCGCGAGTTCGATTCTCGTCACCCGCTTTGAACTTTGTTCTTTGTACCAAGTTTTTAACTTGGGCGCGTAGCTCAGGTGGTTAGAGCGCACGCCTGATAAGCGTGAGGTCGGTGGTTCGAGTCCACTCGTGCCCATAGTGTTTAGTCCATTAGTGGGGGATTGGAATATTATCTGTTCACTAAGAAGACGCGGGCTTGTTCCCGTATAAACTATTTTGGAGGATTACCCAAGTCCGGCTGAAGGGAACGGTCTTGAAAACCGTCAGGCGTGTAAAAGCGTGCGTGGGTTCGAATCCCACATCCTCCTTTTGTATTAACGCGGGATGGAGCAGCTCGGTAGCTCGTCGGGCTCATAACCCGAAGGTCGTAGGTTCAAATCCTGCTCCCGCAATAAGGCTCGGTAGCTCAGTTGGTAGAGCAATGGATTGAAGCTCCATGTGTCGGCGGTTCGATTCCGTCTCGCGCCATTTATATATTTTGGAAGGGTAGCGAAGAGGCTAAACGCGGCGGACTGTAAATCCGCTCCTTCGGGTTCGGGGGTTCGAATCCCTCCCCTTCCATTTTACGGGCATAGTTTAAAGGTAGAACTAAGGTCTCCAAAACCTTCAGTGTGGGTTCAATTCCTACTGCCCGTGTTAATAGAATTATGGCGGGTGTGGTGAAGTGGTTAACACACCAGATTGTGGCTCTGGCATGCGTGGGTTCGATCCCCATCACTCGCCTATTTTATATTATTGGGGTATAGCCAAGCGGTAAGGCAAGGGACTTTGACTCCCTCATGCGTTGGTTCGAATCCAGCTACCCCAGTTACTATTTGCCGGCGTGGCGGAATTGGCAGACGCGCTGGACTCAAAATCCAGTGTCCGCAAGGACGTGCCGGTTCGACCCCGGCCGCCGGTATAGTATAGCGATAAGGAACGTTGTAAGTCTTCGTTCCTTTTTTATGTTATTTTTGGTATAATAATACTTATCCAAATTTTATTTAGATTATGAAAGTGTAGGGAAGTATGTCTCGTTCTATCGATTTATTAAAACATCGGTATTTGAAAAATATTAAAGAAAATCCTGAATTGTTTGTCGGGATTGAGCTGGAATATCCTGTTGTAAACTTGGAAGGGGATGCTACAGATGTTGAAGTTATCAAGTACTTATTCCGATATTTAGTTTCTTCTTTTGATTTCACTGTCGAAAAGGTAGATGATTTTGGCAATCCGATCCAGTTAGTAGATCCGATAAGTCAGGATGCTATTTTGTTTGAAGTTTCCTATACTACGATTGAGTTTGCATTTGGTAAGGCCGAAACAATTCAAGAGGTCGAAAATCGTTTCAATAATTATATGGATGTAATTCAGAGACAATTAGGCGAATCCAATCATGCTATCGTTGGTTGCGGTATTCATCCTAACTGGGATAAAAATGAGAATTGTCCAGTGGCTTATCCACGCTATCAGATGTTGATGGATTATTTGAATTTGAGTAGGAATGTGATTGAATCAGATTTACATCATTTCCCTGAATATGGTGCTTTTATCTGTGGGAGTCAGGTTCAGCTGGATGTTTCAAAATCTAACTACTTACGGGTGATTAATGCTTTTACTCAAATTGAAGGAGTTAAGGCTTATTTATTTGCCAATTCTGAGTTTTCAGGTGAGGATTGGGATACGAAAATTTCAAGGGATATTTTTTGGGAAGAATCGATGCATGGTATATATCCAGAGAACGTCGGTGTCAATGCTAGGCTCTTTAAAGATAAGGATGATTTTTTTGATTATCTAGATCATTCTGCAATTTTTACTGCGGAACGTGATGGGCAAACCTATTATTTTTATCCGATTCAGGCTAGGGACTATTTGGATACACCTGAAATCCAAGCATTTGATCTTAATGGGGATGAGGTTCTTATTTCCCCTCAAGAGAAGGATTTTGAAACTCATCGTAGTTATCAGTACCAAGACTTAACGACTCGCGGAACAGTTGAGTTTCGTAGTGTGTGTACTCAATCTCTAGATAGAACCTTCGCTTCAGCAGCTTTTCACTTAGGATTGTTGGTCAATTTATATAAGTTAGAAGCTTACTTAGAAACAGCACCTTTTTTTAAAGAATTTGGGCGAAATTATAAGTTTTTAAGACGACAATTTTCTAAGAAAAAGCTTACAGAACAGGAAGAAACTGCAATTATAGAGTTTTCAAAAGACTTACTCCAGCTAGCTGAGGAAGGTCTGCAGATGAGAAATAAACAAGAAATGATTTATTTACAGCCTTTGAAAGAAGAATTGGGACTATAATTTCTTTTATAAAGGGAGAATTTTCTGAAAAATCATGATATAATGGAAGAGACTATAGATAAAGGATAGAGAGTAATGACATTAGTTTATCAATCAACGCGTGATGCGAAAAATACAGTAACTGCTAGCCAAGCTATTTTGCAAGGTTTGGCGACGGACGGTGGTTTGTTTACACCGCTTACTTATCCAAAGGTCGATTTGGACTTTGACAAATTGAAAGATGCTTCTTATCAGGAAGTTGCTAAGTTAGTTTTGTCAGCATTTTTAGATGACTTTACAGCTGAAGAGTTGGACTACTGTATCAACAATGCCTACGATAGCAAATTTGATACTCCAGCTATCGCACCATTAGTGAAATTAGACGGGCAATACAACTTGGAACTTTTCCATGGTTCAACAATTGCTTTTAAGGATATGGCCTTGTCTATCTTGCCATACTTTATGACGACTGCTGCTAAGAAACATGGCTTGGAGAACAAAATCGTCATTTTAACAGCGACATCTGGTGATACTGGGAAAGCTGCTATGGCAGGGTTTGCGGATGTTCCTGGCACTGAGATTATCGTCTTTTATCCAAAGGATGGTGTCAGCAAGGTACAAGAGTTGCAAATGACCACTCAGACTGGTGACAATACTCATGTTATCGCCATTGATGGTAATTTTGACGATGCGCAAACCAACGTGAAACATATGTTTAACGATGTAGCCCTTCGTGAAAAATTGGCTACCAACAAGTTGCAATTTTCATCAGCTAACTCGATGAACATTGGTCGTCTGGTGCCACAGATTGTCTACTATGTGTATGCTTACGCTCAGTTGGTCAAGACTGCTGAGATCGTGGCTGGTGATAAGATTAACTTCACAGTACCAACAGGAAACTTTGGAAATATCTTGGCTGCCTTTTATGCCAAACAAATCGGTCTTCCAGTTGGCAAATTAATCTGTGCTTCAAATGACAACAATGTTTTGACAGACTTCTTCAAAACACGTGTTTACGATAAGAAACGTGAGTTTAAGGTAACAACTAGCCCATCTATGGATATCTTGGTATCTTCAAACTTGGAGCGTCTCATTTTCCATCTTTTGGGTAATGATGCGGTTAAGACAGCTGAACTCATGAATGCTTTGAATAGCCAAGGTCAATATGAGTTGACAGACTTTGATGCAGAGATTCTTGACCTCTTTGCAGCTGAATATGCGACTGAGGAAGAAACAGCAGCAGAAATCAAGCGTGTTTATGAGTCAGATTCTTATATCGAGGATCCACATACGGCGGTTGCCTCAGCAGTTTATAGAAAATACCAAGCGGCTACTGGCGATGCGACTAAGACAGTGATTGCTTCAACAGCTAGTCCATACAAGTTCCCAGTAGTTGCAGTAGAAGCTGTAACGGGGAAAGTTGGCTTGACTGACTTTGAAGCCTTGGCTCAATTACATGAAATCTCAGGCGTTGCAGTGCCACCAGCAGTTGATGGGCTTGAAACAGCTTCTGTTCGTCATAAGACAACAGTGGCAGCTGCTGATATGCAATCAGCGGTTGAGGCTTATCTAGGACTTTAAGACAGAGGGAGTAAACTCGGTTGGGAAACCAACTGAGTTTCTTTTCATCAGGAGGAGAGATTGTTTAAGAAAAATAAAGACATTCTTAATATTGCCTTGCCAGCTATGGGCGAAAACTTTTTGCAGATGCTCATGGGAATGGTGGACAGTTATTTGGTCGCTCACTTGGGCTTGATAGCTATTTCGGGTGTATCAGTAGCTGGCAATATTATTACGATTTATCAGGCGATTTTCATCGCTCTGGGAGCTGCTATTTCCAGTGTTATTTCAAAAAGCATGGGGCAGAAAGACCAGTCGAAGTTAACCTATCATGTGACCGAGGCCTTGAAGATTACCTTATTATTAAGTTTCCTTTTAGGAGTTTTGTCCATCTTCGCTGGGAAAGAGATGATAGGGCTTTTGGGGACGGAGAGAGATGTAGCTGAGAGTGGTGGACTCTATCTATCTTTGGTAGGCGGATCGATTGTTCTTTTGGGCTTGATGACTAGTCTGGGTGCCTTGATTCGTGCAACGCATAATCCACGTCTGCCTCTTTATGTTAGCCTCTTGTCAAATGCTTTGAATATTCTCTTTTCAAGTCTAGCTATTTTTGTTCTGGATATGGGGATAGCTGGTGTTGCTTGGGGGACAATTCTGTCTCGTTTGGTTGGTCTTGTGATTTTGTGGTTACAATTAAAACTTCCTTATGCGAAGCCAACTTTTGGTTTAGATAAGGAGCTGTTGACCTTGGCTTTACCAGCAGCTGGAGAACGTCTCATGATGCGGGCTGGAGATGTCGTGATCATTGCCTTGGTTGTTTCTTTTGGGACGGAGGCAGTGGCTGGAAATGCAATCGGAGAAGTTTTGACCCAGTTTAACTATATGCCTGTCTTTGGCGTGGCTACGGCAACTGTCATGCTGGTGGCCCGAGCAGTTGGAGAGAATAATTGGAAAAGAGTCGCTAGTTTGAGCAAACAAACCTTTTGGCTTTCTCTGATTCTCATGTTGCCCTTGACCTTTAGTATCTATGCCTTGGGGGTACCATTAACTCATCTCTATACGACTGATTCTCTAGCGGTGGAGGCTAGTGTTTTAGTGACACTTTTTTCACTACTTGGTACTCCTATGACGATAGGAACAGTCATCTATACAGCAGTCTGGCAGGGTTTGGGCAATGCTCGGCTTCCCTTTTATGCGACAAGTATAGGAATGTGGTGTATCCGCATTGGAACAGGATATCTGATGGGGATTGTGCTTGGTTGGGGCTTGCCCGGTATTTGGGCCGGAACCCTTTTGGATAATGGTTTTCGTTGGTTATTTCTACGTTACCGTTACCAGCGTTATATGAGCTTGAAAGGATAGGAAATGCAAAAAACAGCTTTTATTTGGGATTTAGACGGGACTTTATTGGACTCTTACGAAGCAATTTTATCAGGGATTGAGGAGACTTTTGGTCAGTTTGTTATTCCTTATGATAAGGAGAAGGTGAGAGAGTTTATCCTCAAGTATTCGGTGCAAGATTTGCTTGTGCAGGTGGCAGAAGAGCGAAAGCTAGATGTGGAAGTGCTAAATCAGGTGCGTGCCCAGAGTCTGACTGAGAAGAATGCTCAGGTAGTTTTGATGCCAGGTGCGCGTGAGGTGCTAGCTTGGGCAGACGAGACAGGGATTCAGCAATTTGTCTACACTCATAAAGGAGATAATGCTTTTACCATTCTAAGAGACTTGGGTTTGGGATCTTATTTTACAGAGATTTTAACCAGTCAGAGTGGCTTTGCGCGGAAGCCCAGTCCAGAAGCGGCTACCTATCTGTTAGACAAGTATCAGTTGGATTCTGAGAAGACCTATTATATAGGGGATCGAACTCTGGATGTGGAATTCGCCCAGAATAGTGGTATTCAGAGCATTAATTTTTTAGAGTCGTCTTATGGAGGCAATCATAGGATTCAAGGGTTAGCAGATATTCCTTGTATTTTTGGGGATTGGGAACGATAAGATTGTGTCAGTTTTGTGACAGATACCTAACAAACTATTTCAAGTAACTGAGTTTGTTACAAGGAATAGACAGTTCTATTAAATAGGCCCGAGAGGGCTTTTTTTCTGCTCTTTTTGTGTTATCATAGACAGGTACTCATTTGAAAGGAATTTGAAAGAATGAAGAAAAGAATATTATTAGCCTCAACAGTAGCCTTGTCATTTGCCCCAGTATTGGTAACTCAAGCAGAAGAACTTTTTTGGACTGCACGTAGTGTTGAGCAAATCCAAAATGATTTGACTAAAACGGATAACAAAACAAGTTATACAGTACAGTATGGTGATACCTTGAGCACAATTGCAGAAGCCTTGGGTGTAGATGTCACAGTTCTTGCGAATTTGAATAAAATCACTAATATGGACCTGATTTTCCCAGAAACTGTTTTGACAACGACTGTTAATGAAGCTGAAGAAGTAACAGAAGTTGAAATCCAAACTCCTCAAGCAGACTCTAGTGAAGAAGTGAGAACTGCGACAGCAGATTTGACAACCAATCAAGTGACGGTTGATAATCAAACTGTTCAGGTTGCAGACCTTTCTCAACCGATTGCAGAAGCGCCAAAAGAAGTAGCATCAAGCTCAGAAGTTACAAAGACAGTGACTGCTACAGAAGAAGTGACACCATCTACAGGTACTTCTGTCCCAGAGGAGCAAACATCCGAAACAAGTAGTGCAGTTGAAGAAGCAGCTCCTCAGGCAACGATTCCAACTGAGAAGCAGGAAACACAAGCAAGGACTCAAGCTGAATCAGCAGTAGAAGCAACTACAACGCCAGCAGAAGAAACAGCAAGCGAAACAACTGTAACAAGTGCAGAAGAAGTAAAAGAAGTAAAAGAAGTAGCATCATCAAGTGAAGCTGCACCAACAGTTTCTACTTATCAACCAGAAGAGACGAAAATAATTTCAACAACTTACACAGCTCCAGCTGCGCCCGATTATGCTGGACTTGCAGTAGCGAAATCTGAAAATGCAGGCCTTCAACCACAAACGGCTGCCTTTAAAGAAGAAATTGCTAACTTGTTTGGCATCACATCCTTTAGTGGTTACCGTCCAGGAGACAGTGGAGATCACGGAAAAGGTTTGGCTATCGACTTCATGGTACCAGAAAGCTCAGAACTAGGGGATAAGATTGCGGAATACGCTATTCAAAACATGGCTAGCCGCGGCATTAGTTATATCATCTGGAAACAACGTTTCTATGCTCCATTCGATAGCAAATATGGACCAGCTAACACTTGGAACCCGATGCCAGACCGTGGTAGCGTGACAGAAAATCACTATGACCACGTTCACGTTTCAATGAATGGATAAATCAGACTTGGTAATATCATTTTGACGAATGAGATCTAGCTTTCGTGATAGGAAGCGAGTCTCGTTCGTTTTTTGTTTATCAATTTGAATGGGAAGTTACCATCTTGTAATGATTCAAGCATAATCCTTGAAATTTTTTTTACTTTGCATCATAATTGATTAGTCAACTATTGATAAATCAATAAAAGAGAAGAAGAAATGTTAGAGATTCAAGATTTACTGTATCAACTCCGCTTGTCTGAGCAAGCGAGTACGCAATTGTTTGAAAAAAGGCTTGGGATTAGTTTGACACGGTATCAGATTTTATTATTTTTACTGAAGCATTCCCCTTGTAATCAAATAGCGGTTCAGGAGCGTTTGAAGATTGATCAAGCTGCCTTGACACGACATTTCAAGATTTTGGAAAAGGAAGGTCTGGTGGAGCGTCATCGCAATCCTGAAAATCAACGAGAAGTGTTGGTAGAGACTACGAAGTATGCCAAGGAGCAGTTAGTTGTGAATCCGCCTCTGCAGCATATCAAGGTTAAAGAAGCGATGGAAAGTATCTTAACAGAGTCTGAAAGAACAGAACTCAGCCGTTTAGTAAATAAATTGGTTTTGGGTATTGAAAATATAGAAATTTAAGGAGAAATAGGTGTCAATTATGACAATCATTTTAGCAACGATTGTTGCTTTGGAGCATTTTTACATTTTTTATTTGGAAAGTATTGCAACGCAATCAGATGCGACTAGTCGTGTCTTTAACATGGACAAGGAAGAACTGGCTCGTCCGTCAGTAAGTTCATTGTTTAAAAATCAAGGGATTTATAATGCTCTGCTAGGAGTCTTTCTCTTGTATGGGATTTATTTCTCACAGAATTTAGAAATTGTGACTATTTTTGTTTTATTTGTGATTGGTGCTGCGGCTTATGGCTCTCTCACAGCAGATAAGAAAATTATTTTGAAGCAAGGAGGACCAGCTATTTTGACCTTGATGAGTATTTTACTCTTTAAATAAACTCATACTCTTCGAAAATCAAATTCAAACCATGTCAGCGTCGCCTTGCCGTACTCAAGTACAGCCTGCGGCTAGCTTCCTAGTTTGCTCTTTGATTTTCATTGAGTATCAAAGAGCAATCCTAGCCTCGCTAGTCCTTTTCACTCCAGAATAAGGGAAATATGTTATACTTGTCTTTAAGAAAATAGTTTCATTAAATTGGTTTTGAGGAGTTAGAAATGAAAGTATTAGTGACAGGCTTTGAGCCCTTTGGAGGTGAAAAGGTTAATCCAGCTTTGGAGGCCATTAAAGGTTTACCAGCTGAAATCCATGGTGCTGAGGTCCGTTGGTTAGAAGTGCCAACAGTCTTTCACAAATCGGCCCAAGTATTGGAAGAAGAACTGATTCGTTATCAACCTGACTTTGTCCTTTGTATCGGCCAAGCTGGTGGAAGAACTAGCTTGACACCCGAGCGAGTGGCCATTAATCAAGACGATGCACGCATACCGGATAACGAAGGTAATCAACCGATTGACCTTCCTATTCGTCCAGATGGTGCTCCTGCCTATTTTAGTAGTCTGCCGATTAAAGCGATGGTCCAAGCTATAAAAAAAGAGGGCTTGCCGGCCTCTGTTTCCAATACGGCAGGGACTTTTGTCTGCAATCATTTGATGTATCAGGTCCTCTATTTGGTAGAAAAGAAATTTCCACATATTAAGGCAGGTTTTATGCATATTCCTTATATGATGGAACAGGTGGTGAATCGACCGACTACTCCAGCTATGAGTTTAGTGGATATTAGGCGAGGGATAGAAGCGGCAATCGGCGCCATTATCGAACATGGAGATCAGGACCTCAAGTTGGTAGGCGGAGAAACTCATTGATAGAAAAAAGCTTGAGGGAAAACCTTCAAGCTTTTGGACGTTTTTGAGCCAGTATAGATCGGTAGAAAATTATTTTATTGATTTGAATGTAGGGTAGGAGTGAGAAACTAGCAATCCCAAAGGTAATCCAATTGAGGAAGTACCAAGGAAGGAGTTGTAGGTCTAGAATAAAGCGTTGAAATTTGTAGCCTTTCATCAGGAAACGGCTGGTTTTTAGGATTTGTCCTGGTTTGGCTTGTCCTAAGTCTAGAGTGTCACAGAGGAGAAATTCTACCTGTGAATAGGCATAGTATTGTGGAATATAGAGACTATTTCCGACAATCATCAAGAGGACACTTGCTAGAAAGTAGAGACCAAAGGTCATGAGGAAGCGTTCGGTTTCAATTGACGTGAGATCCAGATTGGGAAACTCAGGATGAAGGACAATGAATTTCTTTGCTAGAAAGCTACTGTAAAAAAGAAAGTAAATTCCAAGCAAGCTAGGAATGCTCCATAAAAAGAGAGAGAAACGTTTGAGAAGGAGGGTCAAAAAGGTTTGTGAAAAGTGCTCTTCGTCAAATAGAGCCAGACTATTTTTGACGGATAGTTCTGTATCTGGATTCTTGATGAGTTTCAGAGTTGTATAAACTGAACTGGTTAGAAGTATTGTTCCGATAAAGGAGACTAATAGTGGAAAAAGGTAGGCTTGGAATACAT
Organism: Streptococcus sp. 9903; assembly: GCF_013276625.1. Lineage (NCBI taxonomy): Bacteria > Bacillati > Bacillota > Bacilli > Lactobacillales > Streptococcaceae > Streptococcus > Streptococcus sp. 9903. The sequence continues at coordinate 9,791 of NZ_VMLI01000013.1, forward strand.
GACCAAGCACGCTTAAAAAGGATTGCTCTAAAATAGACTCGTTGATACGCTCTAAGGGATTGAGGAAGCCAGACAATATGACCAGCATGCTAGGTAAGAGATAGACGAGAAAGAGGCGGGGATTTTCAGCCTGAAATTGTCTGGCTTGCAGACGAACGGTTTTTAAATCAATTTTTGGGTATTTCATTCTCTCATTATACCATAGTTCGTGACAGTTCCTACTTTTTTTGATAAAATCATACAGTATGCCCTTGGGCACAAAGTATGAACTGGGACTGTTTTTCCCAGCTTCGGAGGTAAAAAATGTCAGATTCACCAATCAAATATCGTTTGATTAAGAAAGAAAAACACACGGGAGCTCGTCTGGGGGAAATCATCACTCCCCACGGTACCTTCCCAACACCTATGTTTATGCCAGTTGGAACTCAAGCCACTGTCAAAACTCAGTCGCCTGAAGAATTGAAGGAGATGGGTTCGGGAATTATCCTATCAAACACCTATCATCTCTGGCTTCGCCCTGGAGATGAACTCATCGCACGCGCAGGTGGTCTCCACAAATTCATGAATTGGGATCAACCAATTTTGACAGATAGTGGTGGTTTTCAGGTTTATTCCTTAGCAGATAGCCGTAATATCACAGAAGAAGGTGTAACCTTTAAAAACCATCTCAATGGTTCTAAGATGTTCCTATCGCCAGAAAAAGCCATCTCTATTCAGAATAATTTGGGTTCAGACATCATGATGTCCTTTGACGAATGTCCTCAGTTTTATCAGCCTTATGACTACGTTAAGAAATCAATCGAGCGTACCAGTCGTTGGGCTGAGCGTGGTTTGAAGGCTCATCGTCGTCCGCATGACCAAGGATTGTTTGGGATTGTGCAGGGGGCAGGATTTGAAGATCTTCGCCGCCAATCGGCTCATGACCTTGTCAGCATGGATTTTCCAGGCTACTCTATCGGTGGTTTGGCAGTGGGAGAAACCCATGAAGAGATGAATGCAGTCTTGGACTTTACAACTCAATTGCTACCTGAAAATAAACCTCGCTATTTGATGGGGGTCGGAGCACCAGATAGCTTGATTGATGGTGTGATTCGTGGGGTGGATATGTTTGACTGCGTCCTGCCGACTCGTATTGCTCGTAACGGAACTTGTATGACCAGTCAGGGGCGTTTGGTTGTCAAGAATGCCCAGTTTGCTGAGGACTTTACGCCACTGGATCCTGAGTGTGATTGCTACACATGTAAGAACTATACACGCGCCTACCTTCGTCACCTGCTCAAGGCCGATGAAACCTTTGGTATCCGCTTGACTAGCTACCACAATCTTTACTTCTTACTCAACCTGATGAAGCAAGTGCGACAAGCCATCATGGCTGACAATCTCTTGGAATTTCGTGAGTATTTTGTGGAAAAATATGGCTATAATAAGTCAGGACGCAATTTCTAAAATGGAATTGATATAAGCTAAAAATCCTAAGTTTTCTCTTAGGATTTTTCTTCTTTTTTTGATAGAATAAAGTGTACAATGAAAGGAAGAATAAACTCGTATGCGCATTAAATGGTTTTCCTTGATTAGGATTATAGGTTTACTTTTGGTACTCTTGTATCACTTCTTTCAGACCATCTTTCCTGGAGGTTTTTTCGGGGTAGATGTCTTTTTCACGTTTTCAGGCTTCCTGATTACGGCTCTACTCATCGAAGAATTTTCTAAGAATCACGAGATTGACTTGATTGGATTTTTTAGGAGACGCTTTTATCGGATTGTTCCACCTGTGGTTTTGATGGTCTTGGTAACCATGCCCTTTACTTTCTTAGTTCGACAAGATTATGTAGCTGGAATTGGGGGTCAGATTGCAGGTGTCTTAGGCTTTATGACCAACTTCTATGAACTTCTAACAGGTGGGAGTTATGAATCTCAGTTCATTCCTCATTTGTTTGTTCATAATTGGAGCTTGGCCGTTGAGGTTCACTACTATATTCTTTGGGGATTGGCAGTTTGGTTCTTATCTAAACAGGCTAAATCAAATGGTCAGTTGAAGGGGATGGTCTTTCTTTTATCTGCCACTGCCTTCTTGATCAGCTTCTTCTCCATGTTTATTGGTAGTTTTCTAGTAACCTCTTATTCCTCTGTTTACTTCTCCAGTTTAACTCATGTCTATCCATTCTTTTTGGGAAGTATCCTAGCAACTATTGTAGGCGTTCGTCAGACGACTTCCCTCGTCAAGCAGTTGGATAAAATCTGGGATTTACGAAAGACCCTGTTGATTTTTGCAGGAGGTTTTGCCTTCTTACTCATTTTGACCTTCTTTGTCAAATTTACCTATCTCTTTGCCTATCTTATTGGCTTCTTGCTTGCCAGCCTTGCAGCTCTTGCTATGATTCTGGCGGCGCGTGTCTTACATGAAAAGACTCCTAACGTGCAGGAGCCAAAGATGATCAGCTTTTTAGCGGATACTAGCTATGCGGTTTATCTTTTCCATTGGCCTTTCTATATCATTTTTTCACAGTTGACATCAAATCTTCTTGCTGTATTACTGACTTTGATTTTTTCTTATGGCTTTGCTAGCCTATCATTCTATGTATTGGAACCTTGGATTGCAGGAAAGAACACACCTATTATACAAACTCTTCGTCCCCTGCCTTATATTCACGCAATTCTTGCAACAAGTACAGGAATCTTGGCCTTCATTGTCTTCTTAGTAACTCTGTTGGCACCACAAGTGGGAGCGTTTGAGACAGATTTAACTGTCAATGGCTTGAAGCAAGCTGCAACAAATATTGCCCAAACAAAAGTGATGGCAGAACGAGCAGAAGCTGATAGTTTGGGGATTGCTGATGGTACTATGTTAATTGGTGACTCGGTGGCTTTAAGGGCAAATACAGCTTTGCAGACAGCCCTTCCAGGAGCACAGATAAATGCTCAGGTCAGCAGAACAACCAAGAATGCCAATGAAATCATGCTAAACAATAGCCAGAATAAATTTTTACCTAAGATGGTGGTCATTGCGACTGGGGTAAATAATCCTGAAAATTACAAGGAAGACTGGGACAGTATCGTGAAAAATCTTCCTAAGGGCCATCATATGGTTTTGGTGACTCCTTATGAGGGAGATAAGACAAAAGAGACCTATGCCATCGTTGAGAAGGCGGCTGCCTATATGAGAGAATTGGCAGAGAAGACACCTTACATTACGATAGCAGATTGGAATCAAGTTGCGAAAGAGCATCCAGAAATCTGGGCAGGAACAGACCAAGTCCATTTCGGAAGTGACACTAGCACTATTGAAGTAGGAGCAAAATTGTATGCAGATACCATTGCTACAGCCTTGCAAACAGCTCAAGACAAACCAGTCAAATCAAAATAACCTGTATTACAGAGAAAAGAGTTGGAGAAATCCAGCTCTTTTAAAATATCTCTAGAAAATAGGTCTATACCATTTACAAATAAAAAAGAAAGGTTTATAATGTAATTGACATAATAAATTGTAGAATCAATCTTTTAAGGAGGTTAACATTATGCCTAACTATATTAAAGCAGATCAATTTTTCTACCCACACGGGGTTCGTCGTGGTGGATACTTGGAACTTGTGGACGGCAAGTTTGGAAAACATGTAGAGCAAATTCCTGAAGGAGCAGAGGTGATTGACTATACAGGTTATAGCATTGCACCAGGTCTTGTGGATACTCATATTCATGGATATGCAGGTGTAGATGTGATGGACAACAACATTGAAGGGACATTGCATACTATGAGTGAAGGACTTCTTAGTACCGGTGTTACCAGTTTCTTGCCCACAACTTTAACAGCCACTTATGAGCAATTGCTTGCAGTCACTGAAAATCTTGGAAACCATTATAAAGAAGCAACAGGTGCTAAGATTCGTGGGATTTATTATGAAGGTCCATATTTCACAGAAACTTTTAAGGGGGCACAAAATCCAACTTATATGAGAGACCCGGGTGTTGAGGAGTTTCATTCTTGGCAAGATGCTGCAAAAGGGATGCTAAATAAAATCGCTATTGCACCAGAACGTGATGGGGTGGAAGATTTTGTACGTACTATTACAGGTGAAGGTGTGACAGTTGCACTTGGACACTCAGATGCGACATTTGAACAAGCTAAGAAGGCAGTTGATGCTGGAGCTAGTGTATGGGTACATGCCTATAATGGGATGCGTGGTTTAACACACCGCGAACTAGGTATGGTAGGAGCTATGTATGAGCTCCCACATACTTACGCAGAATTGATTTGTGATGGTTATCACGTAGATCCAAAAGCTTGTGAGATTTTACTTAAGCAAAAGGGGACAGAAAACATCGCTCTTATTACGGACTGTATGACAGCTGGTGGGCTTGAAGACGGTGACTATATGTTGGGAGAATTCCCTGTTGTAGTAGCAAATGGAACTGCACGTCTCAAATCTACTGGTAATTTGGCAGGTTCTATCCTCAAACTTAAAGATGGTATGAGAAATGTAGTCGAGTGGGGTATTGCAAATCCACACGAAGCGGTCATGATGGCTAGCCTTAACCCAGCAAAATCTGTTAATATTGATGATGTCTGTGGACAAATTCGTGAAGGATATGATGCAGACTTTATCGTATTAGATAAAGATTTGGAATTGGTAGCAACCTACCTAGACGGTGTGAAACGTTATCAAGCATAAGAGAGAAAGCAGAAGTTAGAGATTAGCTTCTGCTTTTTTATCTATATTGCTTTACCGGTAAATGAAAAAGTTAAAAATATCACAAAAAATCTTGAACAAGCAATTGAAAAGGTTTACAATTACATTATAAATAATACAAATAAAAAAACGGAGGAGTGCTTTATGAAAGCCTATACTTATGTTAAACCAGGACTTGCTTCTTTTGTTGACGTTGACAAACCAGTGCTTCGCAAGCCAACAGACGCTATTGTGCGTATCGTAAAAACCACTATTTGTGGAACAGACCTCCATATTATCAAAGGGGATGTTCCTGCTTGTCAAAGTGGTACCATTCTTGGTCACGAAGGAATTGGGATTGTTGAAGAAGTTGGGGAAGGAGTTTCTAACTTCAAAAAAGGCGATAAGGTCTTGATTTCTTGTGTTTGTGCCTGCGGTAAATGCTACTACTGTAAAAAAGGAATTTATGCCCACTGTGAAGACGAAGGGGGCTGGATTTTCGGTCACTTGATTGACGGTATGCAGGCTGAGTATCTACGTGTCCCTCATGCAGATAACACTCTTTACCACACTCCAGAAGCCTTGTCAGATGAAGCCTTGGTTATGCTATCAGACATTCTGCCTACTGGATATGAAATTGGTGTCTTAAAAGGGAAAGTAGAACCTGGTTGCAGCGTAGCCATTATTGGTTCAGGTCCAGTTGGTTTAGCAGCTCTTTTGACAGCTCAATTCTATTCACCAGCTAAATTGATGATGGTGGACTTAGACAATAACCGCTTGGAAACTGCTGTATCATTCGGTGCGACTCATAAGATTAATTCTTCAGACCCTGAAAAAGCCATTAAAGGAATTTATGATTTGACAGATGGCCGTGGGGTAGATGTTGCTATCGAAGCTGTTGGTATTCCTGCAACATTTGATTTCTGTCAAAAGATTATCGGTGTAGACGGAACGGTTGCCAACTGTGGTGTGCATGGTAAACCAGTTGAATTCGATTTGGATAAACTTTGGATTCGTAACATCAATGTAACAACTGGTTTGGTATCTACAAATACCACTCCACAATTGTTGAAAGCTCTTGAAAGTCATAAGATTGAACCAGAAAAATTGGTAACTCATTATTTCAAACTAAGTGAAATTGAAAAAGCCTATGAAGTTTTCAGTAAGGCAGCAGACCACCATGCCATTAAGGTCATCATCGAAAACGATATTTCAGAAGCTTAAGTAGTAAAAACATTTTGGAACATAAGCAAATAGAAATTCAGTCATCATAGGATGGCTGGATTTTTTATCTGAAAAATAAGCAATGAGCATATTTCTTTCCTTGTTTAGCGGAATTGGTTATAATATACGGTACAAAGGAATGAATGAATATGTATCGTGTTATAGAAATGTACGGAGATTTTGAACCGTGGTGGTTCTTAGAAGGTTGGGAAGAAGATATTGTAGCAAGTAAGAAATTTGACCAGTATTATGATGCTCTCAAATACTACAAAACTTGCTGGTTTAGATTGGAACGAGAATCTCCTCTTTATAAAAGTAGAAGTGATTTGATGACCATTTTTTGGGATCCAGAAGACCAACGCTGGTGTGATGAATGTGACGAGTATTTACAACAATACCATTCTTTGGCTCTTTTGCAGGATGAGCAGGTTATTCCAGATGAAAAATTACGCCCAGGCTATGAAAAACAAACAGGTAAGGAAAGGCACCGTTCTTGCCGTATGAAATTAAAATAGAGAAAAAGTAACTTTTTTGGAGTTGCTTTTTTTATTTTCCCAAATCTTTGCGAATAGTTTAGGTGAGGAGGTAAGTATGGTTCAAGAAATTGCACAAGAAATCATTCGTTCGGCTCGGAAAAAAGGGGCGCAGGATATTTATTTTGTCCCCAAGTTAGATGCCTATGAGCTTCATATGAGGGTAGGAGACGAGCGCTGTAAAATCGGTTGTTATGATTTTGAAAAATTTGCGGCCGTCATCAGTCACTTTAAGTTTGTGGCAGGTATGAATGTGGGAGAAAAGCGACGTAGTCAACTGGGTTCCTGTGATTATGAATATGACCAGAAGATGGCGTCCCTACGTTTATCTACTGTAGGCGATTATCGAGGGCAGGAGAGTTTAGTCATTCGCTTGTTGCATGATGAGGAGCAGGACTTGCATTTTTGGTTTCAGGATATTGAAGAATTGGGCAAGCAGTATAGGCAACGGGGACTTTATCTTTTTGCTGGTCCAGTCGGAAGTGGCAAGACGACCTTGATGCATGAATTGGCTAAATCTCTCTTTAAAGGACAGCAAGTCATGTCCATTGAAGATCCTGTAGAAATCAAGCAGGGCGACATGCTCCAGTTGCAGCTAAATGAAGCAATCGGACTGACCTATGAAAATCTGATTAAGCTTTCCCTACGGCATCGTCCTGATCTCTTGATTATCGGAGAAATTCGGGACAGCGAGACGGCGCGTGCAGTGGTCAGAGCCAGTTTGACAGGGGCGACAGTCTTTTCAACCATTCATGCCAAGAGTATCCGAGGTGTTTATGAACGCCTGCTGGAGTTGGGTGTGAGTGAGGAGGAATTGGCAGTCGTTCTGCAAGGAGTCTGCTATCAGAGATTAATCGGGGGAGGAGGAATCGTTGACTTTGCAAATAAAGACTATCAAGAACACCAGCCATCTAGCTGGAATGAACAGATTGACCAGCTTCTTAAAGATGGACATATCACAAGTCTTCAGGCTGAAACGGAAAAAATTAGCTACAGCTAAGCAAAAAAATATCATCACCTTATTTAATAATCTCTTTTCCAGTGGTTTTCATCTGGTGGAGACCATCTCTTTTTTAGATAGGAGTGCCTTGTTGGATAAGCAGTGTGTGACCCAGATGCTCACGGGCTTGTCTCAGGGGAAATCATTCTCAGAAATGATGGCTAGTTTGGGCTTTTCAAGTGCCATTGTCACTCAGTTATCCCTAGCGGAAGTCCATGGAAATCTCCACCTGAGTTTGGGAAAGATAGAAGAGTATCTAGACAATCTGGCCAAGGTCAAGAAAAAGCTAATTGAAGTAGCGACCTATCCTTTGATTTTGCTAGGTTTTCTTCTCTTAATCATGCTGGGGCTACGGAATTATCTACTACCGCAACTGGATAGTAGCAATATCGCCACCCAAATTATTGGCAATCTGCCACAAATTTTTCTAGGCATGATAGGCTTTGTTTCCATACTTGCCCTTTTAGCACTAACTTTTTATAAAAGAAGTTCTAAGATGTGCGTCTTTTCTATCTTAGCACGCCTTCCTTTTCTTGGAATCTTTGTGCAGACTTATCTGACAGCTTATTATGCGCGTGAGTGGGGGAATATGATTTCTCAAGGGCTGGAGTTGACGCAGATTTTTCAAATCATGCAGGAACAAGGTTCCCAGCTCTTTAAAGAAATCGGTCAAGATCTGGCTCAAGCCCTGCAAAATGGTTGCGAATTTTCTCAGACGATAGGGACCTATCCTTTCTTTAAGAAGGAGTTGAGTCTCATTATCGAGTATGGGGAAGTCAAGTCCAAGCTGGGTAGTGAGTTGGAAATCTATGCTGAAAAAACTTGGGAAGCCTTTTTTACCCGAGTCAACCGCACCATGAATTTGGTGCAGCCACTGGTTTTTATCTTTGTGGCTCTGATTATCGTTTTACTTTATGCGGCAATGCTCATGCCCATGTATCAAAATATGGAGGTAAATTTTTAACATGAAAAAAATGATGACATTCTTGAAAAAAGCTAAGGTTAAAGCTTTCACTCTGGTAGAAATGTTAGTGGTCCTTTTAATCATTAGTGTGCTTCTCTTGCTCTTTGTACCTAATTTGACCAAGCAAAAAGAGGCGGTCAATGACAAAGGGAAAGCTGCTGTTGTTAAGGTGGTGGAAAGCCAGGCAGAGCTTTATAGCTTAGAAAAAAATGAAGATGCTAGCCTAAGTAAGTTACAAGCAGATGGGCGTATTACTCCTGAACAGGCTAAAGCCTATAATGAATACTATACTAAAAACGGAGGAGCAAATCGTAAAGTCAATGATTAAGGCCTTTACCATGCTGGAAAGTCTATTGGTTTTGGGGCTTGTGAGTATCCTTGCCTTGGGCTTGTCCGGCTCTGTCCAGTCCACTTTTGCGGCGGTAGAGGAGCAGATTTTCTTTATGGAATTTGAAGAACTCTATCGGGAAACTCAAAAACACAGTGTAGCCAGTCAGCAAAAGACTAGTCTGAACTTAGATGGGCAGACGATTAGCAATGGCAGTCAAAAGCTGACAGTTCCTAAAGGAATTCAGGCGCCATCAGGACAAAGTATCACATTTGACCGTGCTGGGGGCAATTCGTCCCTGGCTAAGGTTGAATTTCAGACAAGTAAAGGAGCGATTCGCTATCAATTATATCTAGGAAATGGAAAAATTAAACGCATTAAGGAAACAAAAAATTAGGGCAGTGATTTTACTGGAAGCAGTGGTTGCTTTAGCTATCTTTGCCAGCATTGCGACCCTCCTTTTGGGACAAATTCAGAAAAATAGGCAAGAAGAAGCAAAAATCTTGCAAAAGGAAGAAGTCTTAAGGGTAGCTAAGATGGCTCTGCAGACAGGTCAAAATCATGTAAGCATCAACGGAGTTGAGATTCAGGTATTTTCTAGTGAAAAGGGATTGGAGGTCTACCATGGTTCAGAACAGTTGTTGGCTATCAGAGAGCCATAAGGTTAAGGCTTTTACCTTATTAGAATCCCTGATTGCCCTCATTGTCATCAGTGGAAGCTTACTCCTCTTTCGAGCCATGAGTCAGCTCCTCATTTCAGAAGTCCGCTACCAGCAACAAAGCGAACAAAAAGAGTGGCTCTTGTTTGTGGACCAGCTGGAGGCAGAATTAGACCGTTCGCAGTTTGAAAAAGTGGAAGACAATCGCATTTATATGAAGCAGGATGGCAAGGACATCGCCATCGGTAAGTCAAAGTCAGACGATTTTCGGAAAACCGATGCCAGTGGACGGGGTTATCAGCCTATGGTTTATGGACTCAAATCTGCGCAGATTACAGAGGACAATCAACTGGTTCGTTTTCGTTTCCAGTTCCAAAAAGGCTTAGAAAGGGAGTTCATCTATCGTGTGGAAAAAGAAGAAAGTTAAGGCAGGGGTTCTCCTCTATGCAGTCACCATGGCAGCTATCTTTAGTCTTTTGTTACAATTTTACTTGAACCGACAAGTTGCCCACTATCAAGACTATGCTTTGAATAAAGAAAAATTGGTTGCTTTTGCCATGGCTAAACGAACCAAGGATAAAGCCGAGCAAGAAAGCGGGGAACAGGTCTTTAATCTGGGTCAGGTAAGCTATCAAAACAAGAAAACAAACTTGGTGACAAGGGTTCGTACGCCTAAGAGACAATATGAATTCATCTTTCCTTCAGTCAAAATCAAAGAAGAGAAAAAGGATAAAAAGGAAGAGGTAGCGACCGATTCAAGCGAAAAAGTGGAGAAGAAAAAATCAGAAGAGAAGCCTGAAAAGAAAGGGAATTCCTAGCCAACCAAGCTACTTTGTGTTAAACTAAAAGCATGAAACATGATTTTAACCACAAAGCAGAAACTTTTGATTCCCCTAAAAATATCTTCCTTGCAAACTTGGTTTGTCAAGCAGTCGAGAAACAGATTGATCTTCTATCAGACAAAGAAATTTTGGATTTTGGTGGAGGGACGGGTCTGTTAACCTTGCCCCTAGCCAAGCAGGCTAAGTCTGTAACATTGGTGGATATTTCGGAGAAAATGCTGGAGCAAGCTCGTTTGAAAGCGGAGCAGCAAGACATCAAGAATATCCAGTTTTTGGAGCAAGATTTACTGGAAAACCCCTTAGAGCAAGGGTTTGATCTCATTGTTGTTTGTCGGGTTCTTCACCATATGCCTGATTTGGATGCGGCTCTCTCACTATTTCATCAACATTTGAAGGAAGATGGGCAACTCCTACTTGCTGATTTTACCAAGACAGAAGCTAACCATCATGGATTTGATTTAGCTGAACTGGAAAACAAGCTAGCTCAGTTTGGTTTTTCGAGCATTGATAGTCAGATTCTTTACAGTGCTAAAGACCTGTTTCAAGGAAATTACTCAGAACTCTTTTTAACAGTAGCCCAAAAATCACTCGCCTAGTCAGGGAGTGATTTTTCTATAAGGATGGAAAAAAGAAGGGAAATTTGATAAGATAGGAATATGGATTTTGAAAAAATTGAACAAGCTTATACGTATTTACTAGAGAATGTCCAAGTCATTCAAAGTGATTTGGCGACCAATTTTTATGACGCCCTGGTGGAGCAAAATAGCATCTATTTGGATGGTGAGACTGAGTTAGAGCAGGTCAAGGAGAACAATCAGGCCCTTAAACGCTTAGCGCTTCGCAAAGAAGAATGGCTCAAGACCTACCAGTTTCTCTTGATGAAGGCTGGGCAAACAGAGCCCCTACAGGCCAATCACCAGTTTACGCCAGATGTCATTGCTTTGCTTTTGGTGTTTATTGTGGAAGAGTTGTCTCAAAAGGAGGAGATTACGATCCTCGAAATGGGTTCTGGCATGGGAATTCTAGGCGCTACTTTCTTGACCTCGCTTGCTAAAAAAGTGGATTACTTGGGAATGGAAGTGGATGATTTGCTGATTGATTTGGCAGCTAGCATGGCAGATGTAATTGGTTTGCAGGCTGGCTTTGTCCAAGGAGATGCCGTTCGTCCACAAATGCTCAAAGAAAGCGATGTGGTCATCAGCGACTTGCCGGTCGGCTATTATCCTGATGATGCCGTTGCGTCGCGCCATCAAGTTGCTTCTAGTCAAGAACATACTTACGCCCATCACTTGCTCATGGAACAAGGACTTAAGTACCTCAAGTCAGACGGATACGCTATTTTTCTAGCTTCGAGTGATTTGTTGACCAGTCCTCAAAGTGATTTGTTGAAAGGCTGGTTGAAAGAGGAGGCAAGTCTGGTTGCTATGATTAGTTTACCTGCAAATCTCTTTGCCAATGCCAAACAATCCAAGACCATTTTTATCTTACAGAAGAAAAATGAAATAGCAGTAGAGCCTTTTGTTTATCCACTTGCTAGCTTGCAAGATGCAAGTGTTTTAATGAAATTTAAAGAAAATTTTCAAAAATGGACTCAAGGTACTGAAATATAAAATAGATTTTGTTATAATAGATGAAAACGCTTAAAAGAGGAGTCTTGTTATGACAAAAACAATTGCAATCAATGCGGGAAGTTCAAGTTTGAAATGGCAATTATACTTAATGCCAGAAGAAAAAGTATTGGCGAAAGGTTTGATTGAACGTATCGGTTTGAAAGATTCAATTTCAACTGTAAAATTTGATGGTCGTTCTGAGCAACAAATTTTGGATATCGAAAATCATACACAAGCTGTTAAAATCTTATTGGATGACTTGATTCGTTTCGATATTATCAAGGCTTATGATGAGATTACAGGTGTTGGACACCGTGTTGTTGCAGGTGGAGAATATTTCAAAGAATCAACAGTCGTTGAGGGAGATGTTTTAGAAAAAGTTGAAGAGTTGAGCTTGTTGGCTCCTCTCCACAATCCAGCCAATGCAGCAGGTGTTCGTGCCTTCAAGGAGTTGTTGCCAGACATTACCAGTGTAGTTGTTTTTGATACTTCATTCCACACAAGTATGCCAGAGAAAGCTTATCGCTATCCTCTACCAACAAAATATTACACAGAAAACAAGGTTCGTAAATATGGTGCCCACGGTACAAGCCATCAGTTTGTAGCAGGAGAAGCTGCAAAACTCTTGGGACGTCCATTAGAAGACTTGAAATTGATTACTTGCCACATCGGTAATGGTGCTTCTATTACAGCCGTTAAAGGTGGTCAATCTGTCGATACTTCAATGGGCTTCACTCCACTTGGTGGTGTGATGATGGGTACTCGTACAGGGGATATTGACCCAGCCATCATTCCTTACTTAATGCAATATACAGAGGACTTTAACATGCCTGAAGATATTAGTCGCGTCCTTAATCGTGAATCAGGGCTTATGGGTGTTTCAGGTAAATCTAGTGATATGCGTGATGTGATTGCTGCTATGGAAGAAGGGGATCATGATGCCACTTTAGCCTATGAAATGTATGTTGACCGTATCCAAAAACATATCGGTCAATACCTTGCGGTCCTAAATGGAGCAGATGCTATTATCTTTACTGCAGGTATCGGTGAAAATGCTGCAAACGTACGTGAAGATGTTATCTCAGGTATCTCTTGGTTTGGCTGTGATGTTGACCCAGAAAAGAACGTCTTTGGCGTGACAGGAGACATCTCAACAGAGGCTGCGAAGATTCGTGTCTTGGTTATTCCAACTGATGAAGAATTGGTCATTGCCCGTGACGTTGAACGCTTGAAAAAATAACTAAAATCAGAAAAAATATTCCGTACAAGGAGTTGGGAAAGTGATTTTTCCAGCTTCTTTTTCTGATGAAATTGTCCCAAACCTTGCTATGATTGGCTTTTTTGAAAAATATGGTATAATAGTAGTAATTTAATAGATGGAGTTGAGTTTTGAAGAAAAACTTTCGTGTAAAAAGAGAGAAAGATTTTAAGGCAATTTTCAAGGAGGGAACAAGTTTTGCCAATCGCAAATTTGTTGTCTACCAATTAGAAAACCAGAAAAACCATTTTCGAGTAGGTCTATCAGTTAGCAAAAAGCTGGGGAATGCCGTCACTAGAAATCAAATCAAGCGACGGATTCGTCATATTATCCAGAATGCAAAAGGGAGTCTGGTAGAAGATGTCGACTTTGTTGTCATTGCTCGAAAAGGGGTTGAAACCTTGGGATACGCAGAGATGGAGAAAAATCTACTCCACGTATTAAAATTATCAAAGATTTACCAGGAAGGAAATGGGAGTGAAAAAGAAACTACAGTTGACTAGTTTGCTAGGACTGTCTCTATTGATTATGACAGCCTGTGCAACTAATGGGACAACTAGCGATATTACGGCAGATTCGACTGATTTTTGGAGTAAATTGGTTTACTTCTTTGCAGAGGTCATTCGCTTTTTATCATTTGATATTAGTATCGGAGTAGGGATTATTCTCTTTACAATCTTGATTCGTACAGTACTCTTGCCAGTCTTTCAAGTGCAAATGGTGGCTTCTAGAAAAATGCAGGAAGCTCAACCACGCATTAAGGCACTTCGAGAACAATATCCGGGTCGAGATATGGAAAGCAGAACCAAGCTAGAGCAAGAAATGCGTAAAGTCTTTAAAGAAATGGGTGTCAGACAGTCGGATTCTCTTTGGCCGATTTTGATTCAGATGCCGGTTATCTTGGCCTTGTTCCAAGCTCTATCAAGAGTTGACTTTTTAAAGACAGGTCATTTCTTATGGATTAACCTTGGTGGTGTGGATACAACCCTTGTTCTTCCGATTTTAGCGGCAGTATTTACCTTTTTAAGTACTTGGTTGTCCAACAAAGCCTTGTCTGAGCGTAATGGTGCTACGACTGCGATGATGTATGGGATTCCAGTCTTGATTTTTATCTTTGGGGTTTATGCTCCAAGCGGAGTAGCGCTCTACTGGGCAGTGTCTAATGCTTATCAAGTCTTGCAAACCTATTTCTTGAACAATCCATTCAAGATTATCGCAGAGCGAGAGGCAGTAGTTCAGGCACAGAAAGATTTGGAAAATAGAAAAAGAAAAGCCAAGAAAAAGGCTCAGAAAACGAAATAATAAGGAGGAATCTGGTAATGGTAGTATTTACAGGTTCAACTGTTGAAGAAGCAATCCAGAAAGGATTGAAAGAATTAGATATTCCAAGAATGAAGGCTCATATCAAAGTCATTTCTCGCGAGAAAAAAGGATTTCTTGGTTTATTTGGTAAAAAACCAGCCCAAGTGGATATCGATGCTATTAGTGAAACGACAGTTGTAAAAGCAAACCAACAAGCTGTAAAGGGAGTTCCAAAACAAATCAATGATTTGAATGAGCCTGTTAAAACAGTCAGTGAAGCAACTGTTGATTTGGGTCATGTTGTAGAAGCAATTAAAAAGATTGAAGAGGAAGGCCAAGGTATTTCTGATGAAGTCAAGGCTGAAATCTTAAAACATGAAAGACATGCCAGCACTATCTTGGAAGAAACTGGTCACATTGAGATTTTAAATGAATTACAACTTGAAGAAACTGCTCTCGAAGAAGTAGAAACGCCTATTATTGAAAACCAAGCTGAGCAAACTGAAAGTCAAGAACTAGAAGACTTGGGCTTGAAGGTTGAACCGAGCTTTGATATTGAACAAGTAGCTACGGAAGTAACGACTTATGTTCAAACGATTATTGATGACATGGATGTTGAAGCCACACTTTCAAATGATTATAACCGTCGTAGCATCAATCTACAAATTGACACCAACGAACCAGGTCGTATTATCGGCTACCATGGTAAAGTCTTGAAGGCCTTGCAACTGTTGGCTCAAAATTATCTTTACAACCGCTATTCAAGAACCTTCTACATTACAATCAATGTCAATGATTATGTCGAACACCGTGCAGAAGTCTTGCAGACCTATGCGCAAAAATTAGCGACTCGTGTTTTGGAAGAAGGACGCAGTCATCAGACAGATCCAATGTCGAATAGCGAACGCAAGATTATCCATCGTATTATTTCACGTATGGATGGCGTGACCAGTTACTCTGAAGGTGACGAGCCAAATCGCTATGTCGTTGTAGATACAGAATAAGTAAAATCAGGGTTCTCCTGATTTTTTGCTAGCTAGAGGAGATGAAACTGATGTTGAATAAGATAAGAGACTATCTAGACTTTGCAGGGATCCAGTACCGTAATCCAGATAAAGCTGGGGAAGAACGAGAGAAAATGCTGGAATTCCGTCATAAAGGTCAAGAAGCACGAAAGGCTTTTACAGAACTGGCTAAAGTATTTCAAACCAGTCATCCAGAATGGCAACTCCAACAGACTAGTCAGTGGATGAACCAAGCGCAGCGTTTGCGACCACATTTCTGGGTCTATCTACAGAGAGACGGACAAGTAACAGAACCTATGTTGGCTCTTCGTTTGTACGGGACATCTACTGATTTTGGTATTTCCTTAGAGGTCAGTTTCATTGAGCGCAAGAAAGATGAGCAAACTTTGGAGAAACAAACCAAGGTATTAGAAGTTCCAGTTGTAGAAGGAATTTATTATCTAGCCTACTCTGATGGTCAAAGTCAACGGTGGGAGGCGAACGAAGAAAATCGTCAAATTTTAAGAAATAAACTATCCAATCAGGAAGTCCGAAAAGTGTTAGTTAAAATAGATGTCCCTATAACAGAGAATTCATCTGAAGAAGAAATCGTAGAAGCCCTACTGAAATCTTATGATAAAATTCTTCCATTTTATCTAGCTACGAGAAACTAAGCTAATCATTAAAATATCATAAATCATACAGTCCAAGAGTGAACAGTCCGCTGTGTAATTCTTGGTCTTTTTGTTTACGCTTTCAAATTATATAATAAACCTACAAAAACAATTCAAAAGGAGAACAATTATGGAAGTCATTTCAAGTGTTCTAAATTGGTTTTCTAGCAATATTTTGCAGAATCCCGCATTTTTCGTAGGTTTATTGGTGTTGATAGGATACGCACTTTTGAAAAAACCTGCCCACGACGTTTTCTCAGGGTTTGTTAAAGCAACAGTAGGGTATATGTTGCTCAATGTGGGTGCAGGTGGTTTGGTTACAACCTTCCGTCCGATCTTAGCAGCCCTTAACTACAAATTCCAAATTGGTGCAGCGGTTATCGACCCTTACTTTGGACTTGCTGCAGCAAACAACAAAATTGCAGCAGAGTTTCCAGATTTTGTTGGAACTGCAACTACAGCTCTATTGATTGGTTTCGGAATAAATATCTTGCTCGTAGCTCTTCGCAAGATCACGAAGGTAAGAACCCTCTTTATTACTGGTCACATCATGGTACAACAAGCTGCAACAGTATCTCTTATGGTTCTATTCTTAGTACCACAATTGCGCAATGCTTACGGTACAGCAGCGATTGGTATCATCTGTGGACTTTACTGGGCAGTTAGTTCAAATATGACTGTTGAGGCAACTCAACGCTTGACTGGTGGTGGCGGATTTGCGATTGGTCACCAACAGCAATTTGCAATCTGGTTTGTAGATAAAGTAGCAGGACGCTTTGGTAAGAAAGAAGAAAGTTTAGACAATCTTAAATTACCTAAGTTCCTCTCAATCTTCCACGATACAGTTGTTGCATCTGCTACCTTGATGCTCGTATTCTTCGGAGCCATTCTTTTAATCTTGGGTCCAGACATTATGTCTAATAAAGAAGTCATCACTTCAGGAACTCTATTCAATCCTGCTAAACAAGATTTCTTTATGTACATTATTCAAACAGCCTTTACCTTCTCAGTTTACTTGTTCGTTTTGATGCAAGGTGTCCGCATGTTCGTATCTGAGTTGACAAACGCCTTCCAAGGTATTTCAAACAAATTGTTGCCAGGCTCATTCCCAGCGGTTGACGTTGCAGCTTCTTATGGATTTGGTTCTCCAAACGCTGTCTTGTCAGGATTTGCCTTTGGTTTGATTGGTCAATTGATCACAATTGTCTTGCTCATCGTCTTTAAAAATCCGATTCTTATTATTACAGGATTTGTACCAGTGTTCTTTGACAATGCAGCCATTGCGGTCTACGCTGATAAACGCGGTGGATGGAAAGCGGCTGTTATCCTATCCTTCATCTCAGGTGTTCTCCAAGTTGCTTTAGGAGCTCTCTGTGTAGCTCTTCTTGATTTAGCATCTTATGGTGGTTACCATGGAAATATCGACTTTGAATTCCCATGGCTTGGATTTGGATATATCTTCAAATACCTTGGTATTGTTGGTTATGTACTTGTGTGTCTCTTCTTGCTTGTTATTCCTCAACTTCAATTTGCCAAAGCAAAAGATAAAGAGAAATATTACAACGGTGCAGTTCAAGAAGAAGCTTAGTATCTAGAAAAGGAGAAATAAAATGGTTAAAGTATTAGCAGCGTGCGGAAATGGAATGGGTTCATCAATGGTTATCAAGATGAAGGTTGAAAATGCTCTCCGTAAGCTTAATCAAACAGATTTTACAGTCAATTCATGCAGTGTCGGTGAAGCTAAAGGTTTAGCAGCAGGATATGACATCGTAATCGCTTCTCTTCATTTGATCCAAGAATTGGAAGGGCGAACTAATGGGAAGTTAATTGGGCTTGACAACTTGATGGATGATAAAGAAATCACTGAAAAACTCAGTCAAGCACTACAGTAAAAGGTTGGAGGGGGCTGGATAGAAACTGAGAGTCATCGTTTCTGTCCTTCTCCCTCTTTAAATAAAGGAGGCAGATATGAATTTAAAACAAGCTTTAATTGACAATGACTCGATCCGACTAGGTTTAGAAGCTAAAGACTGGAAAGAAGCAGTCAAGGTAGCAGTAGATCCCTTGATTGAAAGTGGAGCAATTTTGCCAGAGTATTACGATGCTATCATTGAATCGACTGAAGAGTATGGCCCATACTATATCTTAATGCCAGGTATGGCTATGCCCCATGCTAGACCTGAAGCTGGAGTGCAAAGAGATGCCTTTTCATTGATCACCTTACAAAATCCTGTTGTATTTTCAGATGGGAAAGAAGTTTCAGTTTTGTTGGCACTAGCAGCAACAAGCTCAAAAATTCACACAAGTGTAGCCATTCCACAGATTATTGCCTTGTTTGAATTAGAAGATTCTATCGCACGTTTACAGGTTTGCCAGACTAAGGAAGATGTCTTGACGATGATTGAAGAATCTAAGGATAGCCCTTATCTCGAGGGATTGGATTTGGAAAGTTAGAAAGAGGAATAAAGAGATGACAAAAAGAATACCTAATTTACAAGTTGCATTAGATCATTCAGACTTGCAAGGAGCGATTAAAGCAGCTGTTTCTGTTGGTCAGGAAGTAGATATTATCGAAGCTGGAACTGTTTGCTTATTACAAGTTGGAAGTGAACTGGTTGAAGTCTTGCGAAGCCTTTTTCCAGATAAGATTATTGTGGCAGACACAAAATGTGCCGATGCTGGTGGAACAGTTGCCAAAAATAATGCCGTTCGTGGTGCCGATTGGATGACTTGTATCTGTTGTGCAACTATCCCTACTATGGAAGCGGCTCTAAAGGCTATCATGGCTGAACGTGGAGACCGAGGCGAAATCCAGATTGAACTTTATGGCGATTGGACTTTTGAACAAGCTCAGCTTTGGCTAGATGCTGGTATCTCACAAGCTATTTATCACCAATCTCGTGATGCACTTCTTGCTGGTGAGACTTGGGGTGAAAAAGACCTTAATAAGGTTAAAAAACTTATCGACATGGGCTTCCGTGTGTCTGTAACAGGTGGTCTAGATGTAGATACTCTCAAACTATTTGAAGGCGTTGATGTCTTTACCTTTATCGCAGGTCGTGGAATTACAGAGGCTGCAGATCCAGCAGGAGCAGCGCGTGCCTTCAAGGATGAAATCAGACGAATTTGGGGGTAAACCATGGCACGTCCAATTGGAATTTATGAAAAGGCAACCCCGACACACTTTACTTGGCTAGAACGTTTAAATTTTGCCAAGGAGTTAGGCTTTGATTTTGTCGAGATGTCTATTGATGAACGTGACGAGCGTTTAGCAAGACTGGACTGGAGCAAGGACGAGCGTTTGGAAGTTGTCAAAGCAATCTATAAAACTGGTGTTCGTATTCCTTCTATCTGTTTTTCAGGCCATCGTCGCTACCCATTGGGATCAAATGATCCAGTTCTAGAGGAAAAATCTCTAGAACTCATGAAAAAATGTATTGAATTAGCCCAAGACTTGGGAGTTCGTACTATTCAATTAGCTGGTTACGACGTTTATTATGAGGAAAAGTCACCCCAGACACGCCAACGTTTTATCAAAAATTTGAGAAAAGCTTGTGACTGGGCTGAAGAGGCTCAGGTGGTACTTGCTATTGAAATTATGGATGATCCTTTCATCAATAGCATCGAAAAATACTTGGCTGTAGAAAAAGAGATTGACTCTCCCTACCTCTTTGTATACCCAGATATTGGTAATGTATCTGCATGGCATAATGATGTCTACAGTGAATTTTATCTTGGGCATCATGCCATCGCAGCTCTCCATCTCAAGGATACTTATGCAGTGACAGAAAGTTCAAAGGGCCAGTTCCGAGATGTACCTTTCGGGCAAGGTTGTGTCAAATGGGAAGAAGCTTTCGATATTTTAAAGCAAACCAATTATAAAGGTCCTTTCCTAATCGAAATGTGGTCTGAAAATTGTGAAACTGTAGAAGAAACACGCGCAGCCATTCAAGAGGCGCAAGCTTTCCTCTATCCACTAATTAAGAAAGCAGGTTTGATGTAAGATGAATCAAGTAATCAATGATATGCGTAAACGAGTCTGTGATGCTAATCAATCATTGCCAAAGCATGGACTTGTTAAATTTACTTGGGGCAATGTATCGGAAGTCAATCGCGAACTCGGTGTCATTGTTATCAAACCATCAGGTGTAGATTATGAGGAATTGACACCTGAAAACATGGTAGTTACTGATCTAGATGGTAAGGTTCTAGAAGGGTATTTAAGGCCATCTTCTGATCTTCCAACTCATGTTCAGTTATATAAGGCTTGGTCAGAAATTGGTAGTGTGGTCCACACTCATTCGACAGAAGCTGTTGGTTGGGCTCAGGCAGGTCGTGATATTCCTTTCTACGGAACAACCCATGCAGATTATTTCTACGGTTCAATCCCTTGCGCCCGTAGTTTGACCAAGGACGAAGTAGAAGTGGCCTATGAGAAAGATACTGGCCTGGTTATCGTAGAAGAGTTTGAACGTCGCGGACTTAACCCGATTGAAGTACCAGGAATTGTTGTACGCAATCACGGTCCATTCACCTGGGGAAAAAATCCAGAGAATGCTGTTTATCACTCTGTCGTACTAGAGGAAGTATCAAAGATGAATCGCTTTACAGAACAAATCAATCCAAGAGTTGAACCTGCTCCTCAGTACATTCTAGAAAAACACTACCAACGTAAGCATGGACCAAATGCTTATTACGGTCAAAAGAAATAAGAAATTGAATTGAAAAGAGGCTAGGACCTTTCGATCCAAGCCTCGCTTTTGTAATTGTAAGTATTCGTTATTAAGAGACTACTGTTGATAATTGAAATGCGTTAGTGAATGTGATACTATTATAAAGTTGTTTTCAAGGCAGTTGATTGATAGAGGAGTATGAAATATGGTACTGGATAAGGCAAGTTGTGATTTACTTCAATATTTGATGGATCAAGAAACGTCCAAAACGATTATGGCGATTTCAAAAGATTTGAAAGAGTCAAGAAGGAAAATTTATTATCACATTGACAAAATCAATGCTGCTTTGGGTGACGAGGCGCTTCATATCATTAGTATTCCACGAATTGGTATTCACTTAACGGAAGAGCAGAGAGATGCTTGTTGTGAACTATTATCGGAAGTAGATTCGTACGATTATATCATGAGTGCGCATGAACGTATGATGATAATGTTACTATGGATAGGTATTTCTAAAGAACGTATTACGATTGAAAAATTGATGGAGTTAACAGAGGTGTCTAGGAATACTGTTCTCAATGATTTGAATAGTATTCGTTATCAACTAACTTTGGAACAATATCAGGTGACCTTGCAAGTGAGCAAGTCACAGGGATACCATCTTCATGCCCACCCCCTTAATAAAATTCAGTATCTTCAATCGCTTCTATATCATATTTTTATGGAAGAAAATGCCACTTTTGTATCTATTTTAGAAGATAAGATGAAAGAGAGGTTAGATGGTGAGTGTTTGCTTTCTGTTGAAATGAACCAATTTTTTAAGGAACAGGTTCCTTTAGTTGAACAAGATTTAGGGAAGAAAATAAATCATCATGAAGTAACTTTTATGTTGCAGGTTCTACCTTATTTGCTGTTAAGCTGTCATAATGTTGAACAGTATCAAGAAAGACATCAGGATATAGAGAAAGAATTTTCTTTGATAAGAAAAAGAATAGAGTATCAGGTGTCTAAGAAATTAGGAGAGCGGTTGTTTCAAAAGTTTGAAATTTCTTTGTCAGAACTTGAAGTTTCTCTTGTAGCTGTTCTTCTCCTCTCCTATCGTAAAGATTTGGATATTCATGCAGAAAGTGATGATTTTCGGCAATTAAAACTTGCTTTAGAAGAATTTATCTGGTATTTTGAATCACAAATCCGAATGGAGATTGAGAACAAGGATGATTTGTTACGAAATTTGATGATCCACTGTAAAGCCTTGTTATTTAGAAAGACGTACGGTATTTTTTCTAAAAATCCTCTAACAAAACAAATTCGATCCAAGTATGGAGAATTATTTTTAGTCACTAGAAAATCTGCGGAAATTTTAGAAGGAGCATGGTTTATTCGGCTAACAGACGATGATATTGCCTATTTGACGATTCATATTGGAGGATTTTTAAAGTATACACCATCGTCTCAAAAAAATATGAAAAAAGTTTATCTCGTTTGTGATGAAGGTGTTGCGGTTTCGAGACTTTTGCTGAAACAATGCAAACTTTATTTTCCAAATGAGCAAATTGGCACTGTATTTACAACAGAACAATTTAAGAGTGTGGAGGATATTGCACAAGTTGATGTAGTGATTACTACTAATGATGATTTGGATAGCAGATTTCCGATTTTAAGGGTTAATCCTATCCTTGAAGCAGAAGATATTTTGAAAATGCTAGACTATCTTAAACACAATATATTTCGTAATGAGAGCAAAAGTTTCAGTGAAAATCTTTCTAGTCTTATTTCGTCTTATATTGTAGACAGCAAGTTGGCTAGTAAGTTCCAAGAAGAGGTTCAAACACTTATAAATCAAGAAATAGTAGTTCAAGCTTTTTTGGAAGATATTTGAAGGACAGTCCAATGATGAACACAAACCTGTGTTTTTCTTGGTCTTTTTTAGTGTTTTGAAGGGTGGTATACTAATCTCAAAGATAACAATTATATCCAAAGGAGGCAACATATGCCAAATGTCAAAGAAATTACAAGAGAGTCATGGATTTTAGCTACTTTCCCAGAGTGGGGAACCTGGTTGAACGAAGAAATCGAAGAAGAAGTCGTACCTGAAGGCAATTTTGCCATGTGGTGGCTAGGCAACTGTGGTACTTGGATTAAGACACCAGGTGGTGCTAACGTTGTCATGGACCTTTGGTCAAACCGTGGAAAATCAACCAAAAAAGTGAAAGATATGGTTCGTGGGCACCAAATGGCAAATATGGCAGGTGTTCGTAAGTTGCAACCAAACTTGCGTGTTCAGCCAATGGTTATCGATCCATTTGCTATCAACGAACTAGATTATTACTTAGTTTCACACTTCCATAGTGATCATATCGACCCATACACAGCTGCAGCAATTCTCAACAATCCGAAGTTAGAGCATGTTAAGTTTATCGGTCCTTACCACTGTGGACGAATCTGGGAAGGATGGGGTGTTCCAAAAGAACGTATCATCGTTGTTAAACCAGGTGACACTATCGAATTAAAAGATATGAAGATTCATGCAGTAGAATCATTTGACCGTACTTGCTTGGTAACTCTCCCAGTGAACGGTGCTGATGAGACAGGCGGTGAACTTGCTGGCTTAGCTGTTACAGATGAAGAAATGGCTCAAAAGGCTGTTAACTATATCTTTGAAACACCAGGTGGAACCATCTATCATGGTGCAGATTCTCACTTCTCAAACTATTTTGCAAAACATGGTAAAGACTTTAAAATTGATGTTGCTTTGAATAACTATGGTGAAAATCCGGTAGGTATCCAAGATAAAATGACATCTATCGACCTTCTTCGTATGGCAGAAAATCTGCGTACCAAAGTCATTATCCCAGTTCACTATGATATCTGGTCTAACTTCATGGCTTCTACTAATGAGATTCTAGAACTTTGGAAAATGAGAAAAGATCGCTTGCAATACGATTTCCATCCATTTATCTGGGAAGTTGGCGGTAAGTACACTTATCCTCAAGATCAACACTTAGTAGAATACCATCATCCACGTGGTTTTGATGATTGTTTTGAACAAGACTCTAACATTCAATTTAAAGCTTTGCTATAATATAAAAATATTCTTTGGAGGTTATCCGTATGTTGCATGATACGGATAATTTTCATATAATAGTAAAATAGAATGTGTGATTCAATAATCACCTCAAATAGAAAGGAAATTCTATGTCAAATCTATCTGTTAATGCAATTCGTTTCCTAGGTATTGACGCTATCAACAAAGCCAACTCAGGTCACCCAGGTGTGGTTATGGGAGCAGCTCCGATGGCATACAGCCTCTTTACAAAACAACTTCGTATCAATCCAGCTCAACCAAACTGGATTAACCGCGACCGCTTTATTCTTTCAGCTGGCCATGGTTCAATGCTTCTTTATGCTCTTCTTCACCTTTCTGGTTTTGAAGATGTCAGCATGGATGAGATTAAGAGCTTCCGCCAATGGGGTTCTAAAACACCAGGTCACCCAGAATTTGGGCATACAGCAGGGATTGATGCTACGACAGGTCCTTTAGGTCAAGGGATTTCAACTGCCACTGGTTTTGCCCAGGCAGAACGTTTCTTGGCAGCCAAATATAACCGCGAAAGCTACAATATCTTTGACCACTATACTTATGTTATTTGTGGAGACGGAGACTTGATGGAAGGTGTCTCAAGTGAGGCGGCTTCATACGCAGGCTTGCAAAAACTAGACAAGTTGGTTGTTCTTTATGATTCAAATGACATCAACTTGGATGGTGAGACAAAGGATTCCTTCACTGAAAGCGTTCGTGACCGTTACAATGCCTATGGTTGGCACACTGCCTTGGTTGAAGATGGAACAGACTTGGAAGCAATCCATGCTGCTATCGAAACAGCTAAAGCTTCAGGCAAACCATCTTTGATTGAAGTGAAGACTGTGATTGGATACGGTTCTCCAAACAAACAAGGAACTAATGCCGTACACGGTGCTCCTCTTGGAGCAGATGAAACTGCAGCAACTCGTCAAGCCCTCGGTTGGGACTATGAACCATTTGATATTCCAGAGCAAGTATATGCTGATTTCAAAGAAAATGTTGCAGACCGTGGCGCATCAGCTTATCAAGCTTGGACAAAATTAGTTGCTGACTATAAAGAAGCGCATCCAGAATTGGCTGCAGAAGTAGAAGCTATCATTGACGGACGTGATCCAGTTGAAGTGACTCCGGCAGACTTCCCAGCCTTAGAAAATGGCTTCTCTCAAGCAACTCGTAATTCAAGCCAAGATGCCTTGAACGTTGTAGCTGCTAAGTTACCAACATTCCTAGGTGGATCAGCTGACCTTGCTCACTCAAACATGACTTACATCAAAACGGATGGACTTCAAGACGACGCTAATCGCTTGAACCGTAATATTCAGTTTGGTGTTCGTGAATTTGCAATGGGAACAATCTTGAACGGGATGGCCCTTCACGGTGGACTTCGTGTCTACGGTGGTACTTTCTTTGTCTTCTCTGACTATGTGAAAGCAGCTGTCCGTTTGTCAGCCTTGCAAGGTCTTCCTGTGACTTATGTCTTTACTCACGATTCTATTGCGGTAGGGGAAGATGGCCCAACGCACGAACCCGTTGAGCACTTAGCAGGTCTTCGTGCCATGCCAAATCTAAATGTTTTCCGTCCAGCAGATGCGCGTGAAACGCAAGCAGCTTGGTACCTTGCAGTGACAAGTGAGAAAACACCAACTGCCCTTGTCTTGACACGCCAAAATTTGACTGTCGAAGAGGGAACAGACTTTGACAAGGTTGCAAAAGGTGCCTATGTTGTCTATGAAAATGCAGCAGACTTTGATACCATCTTGATTGCAACAGGTTCAGAGGTCAATCTTGCTGTCTCAGCTGCCAAAGAATTGGCTAGTCAAGGCGAAAAAGTTCGCGTAGTCAGCATGCCATCTACAGATGTCTTTGATAAACAAGATGCAGCTTACAAGGAAGAAATCCTTCCAAATGCAGTTCGCCGTCGTGTTGCAGTCGAAATGGGTGCAACTCAAAACTGGTACAAATACGTTGGTCTTGATGGTGCCGTTCTAGGTATTGATACCTTCGGAGCCTCTGCCCCAGCACCAAAAGTATTGGCAGAATATGGCTTTACTGTAGAAAATCTTGTAAAAGTCGTTCAAGACTTGAAATAATCCTAAGAATCAGAGCGTAAGCTCTGGTTTTTCTTACTAGAAAAGCAAGGTACAATCTTGTAAAAGTAGCTGAAATTTGATATAGTAGTCCTATGTAAAAGACAAAGGAGAATATAATGGAATCACAATATACATTTTTAATCATTCTTGTGGCTATGGTTGGCTTGATGTTCTTTACGCAACGTTCTCAAAAGAAACAAGCGCAAAAACGTATGGAAAGTTTAAACAAACTGCAAAAAGGCTATGAAGTTATTACAATCGGTGGACTTTACGGAACAGTCGATGAAGTAGATACGGAGAAGAGAACGATTGTTCTTGATGTAGATGGAGTTTACTTGACTTTTGAGCTAGCTGCTATCAAGACAGTATTACCGCTGAAAGAAACAGCTTCACTCGAAGGCGCAATTGAAAAATAAGACGGGATTACTAACTCCCGTTTTTCTATAGAAGAAAGGAAATGGGATGAAAAAATTAGTCTTTGTCTGTCTGGGAAATATCTGCCGTAGCCCTATGGCTGAGTTTGTTATGAAATCAATGACAGATAACTACGAAATCCAAAGTCGAGCGACTTCCTCTTGGGAACATGGTAATCCGATTCATAAGGGCACTCAAGGGATTTTTCAACAGTATCAGATTCTGTATGACAAGAACAAAACATCACTTCAGATTAGTAAGAAAGATTTTGAAGACTTTGATTATATTATCGGAATGGATGCTTCAAATGTTTCTGACTTACGTCAGATGTGTCCAGTAGACTGTCAAGATAAGATTTACTCATTTGCATCTGAAAGTGTTCCAGATCCTTGGTATACAGGAGATTTTGAAGAGACTTATCGGCGTGTTCAAGAGGGCTGTCAAGTGTGGTTAGAACGTTTAGAGGAGAGTGAGTATGGAGAATTTTAAGAATTTCTATGGGAAATATCATGTCTATCTGAGTCGTTCTCATTTAGAGATTTTAGCTGCAGTAACGATTGTTTTTTGTGCGGTACTAGTCTTTTTTCTCAATATTCCCGGGAAAGGTGTCTTAAAACTCGATAATGAAACGATTGTTTATGACGGCAGTCTTGTCCGTGGTAAAATGAATGGACAAGGTACTATCACCTTTCAAAATGGAGACCAATATACAGGTGGCTTCAACAATGGAGCCTTCAACGGAAAAGGTACCTTTCAATCTAAAGAAGGCTGGACCTACGAGGGGGATTTTGTAAATGGTCAAGCTGAAGGAAAAGGGAAACTAACAACAGAACAAGAAGTCGTTTATGAAGGGACTTTTAAACAAGGCGTTTTTCAACAAAAATAAAGCCTCCTTATCAAAGGAGGTATTGTTAAAACCAAATAAGTAAGCGCTTACCTGTAAATCCCTTTCTTTCCAAGCTCCTCTTCCAAGCAAGTTTGTGAAATAAAAAAATATTTGAAATAAATTTCACAAACTTTAAAGAAAAAGCTTGCTAAGAAAAGAAACTAGCAAACATTTCACAAGGTGCTAAAAATTCTTTGTGAAATGTTTATGAAACTGTTTACAAAGTTGAAATAATGCGTTATAATAAACTTGTGAAAAAATTAACAAAGGATTTAATCCTTGAAAGCTATGGAGGAAAATATGGCTGATAAAAAAACTGTGACACCAGAGGAAAAGAAACTCGCTGCTGAAAAGCATGTCGATGGCTTGGTGCAAAAAGCTTTAGTTGCTCTTGAAGAAATGCGTAAGTTGGATCAAGAGCAGGTTGACTACATCGTTGCCAAAGCATCAGTAGCAGCTTTGGATGCCCACGGAGAATTGGCTTTACATGCCTTTGAAGAAACAGGACGTGGTGTATTTGAAGATAAAGCAACTAAGAACTTGTTTGCTTGTGAACACGTAGTAAACAACATGCGCCATACTAAGACAGTTGGCGTTATCGAAGAAGACGATGTAACAGGTTTGACTCTTATTGCTGAACCAGTTGGTGTTGTTTGTGGTATTACCCCTACAACAAACCCAACATCAACAGCAATCTTCAAATCATTGATTTCATTGAAGACACGTAATCCAATCGTTTTTGCCTTCCACCCATCAGCTCAAGAATCATCAGCTCACGCAGCTCGTATCGTCCGCGATGCAGCTATCGCAGCTGGTGCTCCTGAAAACTGTGTGCAATGGATTACTCAACCATCTATGGAAGCAACAAGTGCCCTTATGAACCACGAAGGTGTTGCGACAATCCTTGCAACAGGTGGTAATGCCATGGTTAAGGCGGCTTACTCATGTGGTAAACCAGCTCTTGGGGTAGGTGCCGGAAACGTTCCAGCTTATGTTGAAAAATCAGCAAATATCCGTCAAGCAGCACACGATATCGTCATGTCTAAATCATTTGACAACGGTATGGTCTGTGCATCTGAACAAGCGGTTATCATTGATAAAGAAATTTACGACGAATTTGTAGCAGAGTTCAAATCTTACCACACTTACTTTGTAAACAAAAAAGAAAAAGCACTTCTTGAAGAATTCTGCTTCGGCGTGAAAGCAAATAGTAAAAACTGTGCTGGTGCAAAATTGAACGCTGACATCGTTGGTAAACCAGCAACTTGGATTGCAGAACAAGCAGGATTTACAGTTCCAGAAGGAACAAACATTTTGGCTGCAGAATGTAAAGAAGTTGGTGAAAATGAGCCATTGACTCGTGAAAAATTGTCACCAGTTATCGCAGTTTTGAAATCTGAAAGCCGTGAAGATGGTATTGCCAAAGCTCGTCAAATGGTTGAATTTAACGGTCTTGGTCACTCAGCAGCCATCCATACGGCTGACGAAGAATTGACTAAAGAATTTGGTAAAGCTGTTAAAGCTATTCGTGTTATCTGTAACTCACCTTCTACTTTCGGTGGTATCGGGGACGTTTACAATGCCTTCTTACCATCATTGACACTCGGATGTGGTTCTTACGGACGCAACTCAGTTGGGGATAACGTTAGTGCCATTAACCTCTTGAATATCAAAAAAGTCGGAAGACGGAGAAATAACATGCAATGGATGAAACTTCCTTCAAAAACATACTTTGAACGTGATTCAATTCAATACCTTCAAAAATGTCGTGACGTTGAACGTGTCATGATCGTTACTGACCATGCCATGGTAGAACTTGGTTTCCTTGATCGTATCATCGAACAACTTGATCTTCGTCGCAATAAGGTTGTTTATCAAATCTTTGCTGATGTGGAACCAGATCCAGATATCACAACTGTAAACCGTGGTACTGAGATTATGCGTGCCTTCAAACCAGATACAATCATCGCTCTCGGTGGTGGATCTCCAATGGATGCTGCTAAAGTAATGTGGCTCTTCTACGAACAACCAGAAGTGGACTTCCGTGACCTTGTCCAAAAATTCATGGATATCCGTAAACGTGCCTTCAAGTTCCCATTGCTTGGTAAGAAGACTAAATTCATCGCGATTCCAACTACATCTGGTACAGGATCTGAAGTAACACCATTTGCCGTTATCTCTGATAAAGCAAATAACCGTAAATACCCAATCGCCGACTACTCATTGACACCAACTGTGGCAATCGTAGACCCTGCTTTGGTATTGACAGTTCCTGGATTTGTTGCTGCTGATACTGGTATGGACGTATTGACCCACGCGACTGAAGCTTACGTATCACAAATGGCTAGCGACTACACTGACGGTCTTGCGCTTCAAGCCATCAAACTTGTATTCGAAAACCTTGAAAGCTCAGTTAAGAACGCAGACTTCCACTCACGTGAGAAAATGCATAACGCTTCAACAATCGCTGGTATGGCCTTTGCCAATGCCTTTCTAGGTATTTCTCACTCAATGGCTCATAAGATTGGTGCGCAATTCCACACAATCCACGGTCGTACAAATGCAATCTTGCTTCCATACGTCATCCGCTATAACGGTACACGTCCAGCTAAGACAGCAACATGGCCTAAGTATAACTACTACCGTGCAGATGAAAAATACCAAGATATCGCACGCATGCTTGGCCTTCCAGCTTCTACTCCAGAAGAAGGTGTGGAATCTTATGCAAAAGCTGTTTACGAACTTGGTGAGCGCGTAGGTATCCAAATGAACTTCAAAGCACAAGGAATTGATGAAAAAGAATGGAAAGAACATTCTCGTGAATTGGCCTTCCTTGCTTATGAAGATCAATGTTCGCCAGCTAACCCACGTCTTCCAATGGTTGACCATATGCAAGAAATCATCGAAGATTCTTACTATGGCTACAAAGAAAGACCAGGACGCCGTAAATAATTGTTATCAGCCTAGAGGCAGGAGAAATCCTGTCTCTTTTTTTGTAATTCTATTTGAAAAATGGTATAATCATCGCATATATTTATTTGAAAATCAAATCTTTAATAATCATGCGAGGGGCAAATGAACAAGATAAATGAGTTAGGGGATAAAGTGCGACTTTTAAGAGAGGAGAAAGGACTTAGTCGTCCAGTTTTTTGCGGGGATGAGTCTGAATTATCAGTGCGTCAGTTGGTGCGGATTGAAAAAGGAGAATTTCGCCCGACGATAAAAACACTAGAATATATTGCAGAACGATTAGAAATTCCGTCCTACGTCTTGATGCCAGATTATAAGGAATTACCCAAGCGTTACCAAGAATTAAAGTACTTTCTTTTACATCATCCTGACTATGGAGACGAGGAGTTGCAGGAACAAAAGGAAGAATATTTTGATGAGATTTTTGAGTGTTTTTATGATGACCTGCCCCGTGATGAGAAAGTGCTAGTGGATTGTCTTCAAGCTATAGATGCAGTGAGAGCGACTAGTAATTCCTTATACGGAAGTGGTGTGATTGAAGACGGTCTTCAAGATTTACTATCCAGAGATGTATATAAAGCCGAGGACTTGTTGAAACTGAGACTGTATTTCAACTGTCAGTTAATGGATGGTTTAAATGTGGGTGAGATAAAAGAATCTGAGCATGAAACCATTCTTTGTTTTCATGACAAACTAAGTTCTCAGGTTGATAAGATAGAGTTCGATTGTTTGGACTTACTTAGAGATTCCTTGTTAGCTTCTTTAGCTTGTATAGAAATTATGGGGCTGTTTCATTATTTTAAGAGGGTAGTCGAGACCTTAAATAAAATAGGACAAAAAACACGAGATTTCCAAAAGCAACCGATTGTCTTGATGGTGGAGTGGAAATATTATATTCATACCGATTATGATACAGCCAAACAAAAGTATGAAGAAGCAAAAATGATGGCGAGGATGTTTGGTAATGAGAAGTTACTCGTTAGTTTAGATAAGGAATGGAGCGAAGACTTAGAAAGGTATTATTAAATGATTTATAGGAGTGACATTTCTGTCATTGGGGAAATGTCGCTTTTTTGTTACAATAAATTTTACTTGCTATACATCCAGAGCAAACGAGGCAATAGAGAAAAAATTCTAAGCAGTAGGTTCATAGTGGCAATCAGTGCTGATGTCGCTTGAAGGCTTTTCTATAATTATGATGTATGACGATAACAGTTTTAAATAAGGGGGAAAGAATGTCCATTTTATCCATTAAAAACATTTCAAAGTTTTACACTTTGGACGGTAAACATCAAGAGCAGGCTCTAAGAAATATAAACCTACAGATTGCAAAAGGTAAAATTACAGCGATTTACGGGCCGTCGGGCTGTGGCAAAACCAGTCTACTAAACATCATCAGCGGTTTAGACAGACAATATGAAGGAGATTTAGAGTTTAAAGGAGAATCCCTCCGTGACTTATCAGAGATTGAACTAACTCAATTTCGTAAAAACAAGATTGGATTTGTGTTTCAAAACTTTAACCTCATTCCTCATCAGTCTGTCTTAGACAATGTCAAGCTACCTCTCTATGTCAAAGATTTATCTGACAGGGAGATGACAATGATTGCAAAGGAGCAATTAAGTAACTTGGGCATGGAGCCTTTTATGGCTAAAAATGTTAAACAGCTTTCTGGCGGGCAAAAGCAACGCGTAGCAATCGCGCGTGCACTGGTAAATCAGCCAGATATGATTGTAGCAGATGAACCAACGGGTTCGCTGGATTCTCAATCCCAAGAAATGGTATTGGAAGTATTTAAAAATTTAGCCCAAACAGGGAAAACAGTATTGATCGTAACCCATAATCCAGAGGTTGCTGAATATGCAGACGTGATTATCAAAATGAAGGATGGTGAAGTCGTTGAAGAAGTCAAAAAATAAAGGATTATCATTGAAAAATAAATTCAAACTTTCTTTAAATAACTTTCTGGAAAGAAAGTGGCGTAACCTATTGATTGCGCTAGCAACCTCAATCGGTTTTGTAGGAGTCTTAATTTCTTTCGGCTTGGGAAATGCTTTGATTTCGATGATTGATGAAAATACGAATGGAGGTCAAATCCCTTCTCAAGTTCAGATTGCTTTAAACACAAAAAATGTTGGACGAGGTTTTTTGAACCAAGATGATAAGAACTATATCACGGATACAGTTGGGAAAGAAGCTATTAAATATTTGGAGAGTCCTTTTGGGATGACCATGTCAAATATTACTATAGATGGGCAAGAAATGGATCTGAGTCAAACGATGCCTTCTTATGCTCAAGTAGTGAGTCTCTATGAGGATACAAGTATCTCTGTTAGTAGTAATGAGACGGACAAAGTGTTGGCTGGATCCCTCTATACTGATACAAATGAACAGGGTTTGACAATTCCAAGCAGTTTACTAAAAAATTGGAATGAACAGACAGGAAACAATCTGACAGCTAATGATGTTATTGGCAAATCAGTCTCAGCAAGTATTGTAGAAAATGCTGCCGAAGCTAGCAAGACTGCTCAATTTCAAACGAAGATTGTGCGTGTGATCAATGATGAAGATGACATGGAGGACAGCAACAGTTTCATGCCGTCTCATCAAATGGAAACGATTTTGAAAGAAGCTGGCTTTACAAAAGCTGTATCTTATTTTATCTTGGAACTCAAAGATCCATCACAAACAAAAGCGATAACAGAAGAATTGCAGAAAAACAAGAAGTATACTGTTCTTTCTCAACAGAAGGTTCTTGATATTGTGATTACTTTTATTCGTGTCATTCAGGGATTGTTGATTGTACTTTCATCACAAGCTATTGTGGTAGCAGCGGTCATGATTGGTATCATCATTTACATCAATATCATGCAACGTTCTAAGGAAATAGGTGTCATGAAGGCAGTTGGTTATCAAAATCGTGATGTCAAAGGAATTTTTATTTACGAGGCTATCTGGATTGTAGGCATCGCCTTGCTACTGGCCTTTTTGGTAGCACAAGGGGTGGGAAGTTTGGCGAATGCGGTTGTAAATCATTTTTACCCATCCATCACTAAGGTTTTTGAATTAAATTTGTTATCTGTTTTAGGAACTCTAGCTTTTGCTCTATTACTTGGTTATGTCTCAGCCTACTTCCCAGCACGTAAAATTAGTAAAATGGATCCTGTAGAATCGCTACGATATGAATAGTAAGGGAGTTCTTGATTTATATCCTTAAAAAGAAACTAACATAGAAAAACAATGTCCGTACTTGCAATTAAACTTAAATAGTTATATAATAGGTTTGTTGAAAGGTGATTTGTAGTGATTCAAGTTACTCTTTTCACAATAAAAATTTCATGATTTTCATAAGGAGGAAATCACTAATGGTAGTTAAAGTTGGTATTAACGGTTTCGGACGTATCGGTCGTCTTGCTTTCCGTCGTATCCAAAATGTAGAAGGTGTTGAAGTTACTCGTATCAACGACCTTACAGATCCAGTTATGCTTGCACACTTGTTGAAATACGACACAACTCAAGGTCGTTTCGACGGTACTGTTGAAGTTAAAGAAGGCGGATTTGAAGTTAACGGTAAATTCATCAAAGTTTCTGCTGAACGTGATCCAGAACAAATCGACTGGGCTAACGACGGTGTAGAAATTGTTCTTGAAGCTACTGGTTTCTTTGCTAAGAAAGCAGCTGCTGAAAAACACTTGCACGCTGGTGGAGCTAAAAAAGTTGTTATCACTGCTCCTGGTGGAAACGACGTTAAAACAGTTGTATTCAACACTAACCACGACGTTCTTGACGGTACTGAAACAGTTATCTCAGGTGCTTCATGTACTACAAACTGCTTGGCTCCAATGGCTAAAGCTCTTCAAGACAACTTTGGTGTTGTTGAAGGATTGATGACTACTATCCACGCTTACACTGGTGACCAAATGATTCTTGACGGACCACACCGTGGTGGTGACCTTCGCCGTGCTCGCGCTGGTGCTGTAAACATCGTTCCTAACTCAACTGGTGCTGCGAAAGCTATCGGTCTTGTAATCCCAGAATTGAACGGTAAATTGGACGGAGCTGCTCAACGTGTTCCTGTTCCAGCAGGTTCTGTAACTGAGTTGGTAGCAGTTCTTGAAAAGAACGTTACTGTTGATGAAGTGAACGCAGCTATGAAAGCAGCTTCAAACGAATCATACGGATACACTGAAGATCCAATCGTATCTTCAGATATCCTAGGTATGTCTTACGGTTCATTGTTTGATGCAACTCAAACTAAAGTTCTTGACGTTGACGGTAAACAATTGGTTAAAGTTGTATCATGGTACGACAACGAAATGTCATACACTGCACAACTTGTTCGTACTCTTGAATACTTCGCAAAAATTGCTAAATAATTCATGAGTCGATAAAAAGCAAGGCCTCTTGGTCTTGCTTTTCTTATATGGAAAAATGGATGACACAATCATCCATTCTTTTTTATTTCTCTTTCGAAAGTATCTGAAAGGGCAGTGAAGCTTAATTTTTCTAATGTAAGTGGATGGGTAAAGGAAAGTCGGAAGGCATGAAGCATAAGCCGACTTATCTTTGAATTGCTGTTATAGAGAGGGTCGCCCAAAATAGGGAAGTTATGATGCGAAAGGTGTACACGGATTTGATGGGTTCGACCTGTCTTTAGTTTGCAATGAACCAAGGAAGTCTTGTTTTGGAATTGCTTTAATCTGCTTACATGTGTTTCAGCATATTGCCCATTTTTTGTATCAACTATTCGCTTTCTGCGGTCATGGCGATCACGTCCGATTTTGTCTCTGAAAACAAGTTCTTTGCTGTTGATATTTCCGTCAACGAGTGCCCAATATTCCCTAGAAATCTCTTTTTTCTCCAATAAGCGATTGAGAATAGGTAGGATAAAAGGATTTTTGGCAAAGAGAACTAAACCACTGGTTTCCATGTCCAGACGATGAACGACATAGCAGGTTTGGCCAACATAGGCACTGACATGGTTAAGAAGGGCGATTTCGTTCGGCTGATTACCGTGGGTTTTCATCCCCTCTGGTTTGTTGACAATAATCAAGTGTTGATCTTGATAAACCTCTTGAACGAGGTTTGGGTTGCCCCAAGGAATTTCCTTTTTGGGATAATCTTCCTCATCAAAAGTCAACTGGCAAACATCCCCAGGGCTTACCATCTCGTTCCAGTGAACTTCTTCTTGGTTTATCAAAATATGTTTCTTGATTCTCAAAAAATGACGGATTTTTCTAGGGATGAGGAGTTGTTCCTCAAGTAATTGCTTTACCGTCATTTGAGGTAGAGAGTCTGGTAATGTAAATGTGAATTTCATACAGATATTGTAACAAAAAAACCCCTATTTTGATAGGAAATAGCTAAATTCTTGTCTTCCTATGATGAAGATGATAAAATAAACGCATGAAATTAGATAAATTATTCGAGAAATTTCTTTCTCTTTTTAAAAAAGAAACAAGTGAACTAGAGGACTCTGATTCTACTAGCCTACGTCGCTCTCGTAGTGATCGAAAAAAATTGGCCCAAGTAGGTCCAATTCGAAAATTTTGGCGTCGTTATCATCTAACAAAGATTGTCCTTATACTAGGTTTGAGTGCAGGCTTGCTAGTTGGAACCTATTTGTTTGCTGTGGCCAAGTCAACCAATGTCAATGATTTGCAAAACGCCTTGAAAACTCGGACTATCATTTTTGACCGTGAAGAAAAGGAGGCTGGTGCCTTGTCTGGTCAAAAGGGAACCTACGTTGAATTGACTGCTATCAGTAAAAATTTGCAGAATGCCGTTATTGCGACAGAAGACCGTTCCTTCTATAAAAATGACGGGATTAACTATGGTCGTTTCTTCTTGGCTATTGTCACTGCTGGTCGTTCAGGTGGTGGCTCTACTATTACCCAACAGCTGGCTAAAAATGCCTATCTGTCGCAGGATCAAACTGTTGAGAGAAAAGCGAAAGAATTTTTCTTGGCTTTAGAATTGACTAAAAAATATAGCAAGGATCAGATCCTAACCATGTACCTTAACAATGCCTATTTTGGAAATGGTGTGTGGGGTGTAGAAGATGCGAGTAAGAAATACTTTGGAGTTTCTGCATCAGAAGTGAGTCTGGATCAAGCTGCGACTCTGGCAGGGATGCTGAAGGGACCGGAATTGTATAATCCTTTGAATTCCGTACAAGATTCGACTAATCGTCGCGACACTGTCTTACAAAATATGGTTGCAGCAGGATATATTGATAAAAACCAAGAAACCGAAGCTGCAGAAGTTGATATGAATTCTCAATTGCACGATAAGTATGAAGGGAAAATCTCAGATTACCGCTATCCTTCTTACTTTGATGCGGTGGTTAATGAAGCTGTTTCCAAGTATAATCTAACAGAGGAAGAAATTGTCAATAATGGCTACCGCATTTACACAGAGCTGGATCAAAACTACCAAGCAAATATGCAGGTTGTCTATGAAAATACAGTGCTATTTCCGAGGGCAGAGGATGGAACATTTGCTCAATCAGGAAGTGTCGCTCTCGAACCGAAAACAGGGGGAGTTCGTGGAGTTGTCGGTCAAGTTGCTGGCAATGATAAAACGGGATTCCGGAATTTCAACTATGCAACCCAATCGAAACGTAGCCCTGGTTCTACAATTAAGCCTTTAGTTGTTTATACGCCAGCAGTTGAAGCAGGCTGGGCTTTGAATAAGCTCTTGGATAACCATACCATGCAGTATGACAGCTATAAGGTTGATAACTATGCAGGGATCAAAACGAGTCGAGAAGTTCCCATGTATCAAGCCTTGGCAGAATCGCTTAATCTACCTGCTGTTGCCACTGTTAATGATTTGGGCCTTGATAAGGCTTTTGAGGCGGGCGAAAAATTTGGACTCAACATGGAAAAGGTCGACCGTGTTCTTGGTATTGCCTTGGGAAGTGGTGTCGAAACCAACCCACTTCAAATGGCTCAAGCATATGCTGTTTTTGCCAATGAAGGTTTAATGCCGGAAGCTC
The DNA here is from genome assembly GCF_013276625.1 of Streptococcus sp. 9903. Classification (NCBI taxonomy): domain Bacteria; kingdom Bacillati; phylum Bacillota; class Bacilli; order Lactobacillales; family Streptococcaceae; genus Streptococcus; species Streptococcus sp. 9903. The sequence continues at coordinate 46,968 of NZ_VMLI01000013.1, forward strand.
ATTTTATTAGTAGAATTGAAAATGCTAGTGGACAAGTTATTGCTAGCCATAAAAATTCACAAAAACGGGTGCTTGATAAGTCTGTAGCTGACAAGATGACTAGTATGATGTTGGGGACATTCACCAACGGAACCGGTATTAGTTCATCGCCTGCAGATTATGTCATGGCAGGGAAAACTGGTACAACCGAAGCTGTTTTTAATCCGGAATACACAAGTGACCAGTGGGTGATTGGTTATACTCCGGATGTGGTGATTAGTCATTGGCTTGGTTTTCCGATCACTGATGAAAATCACTATCTAGCAGGATCTACTTCAAACGGTGCAGCCCATGTCTTTAGGAATATTGCAAATACCATTTTACCTTATACACCAGGAAGTACCTTCACAGTTGAAAATGCATATAAGAAAAACGGAATTGCACCAGCTAACACAAAAAGACAAGTACAAACCAATGATAATAGCCAGACAGATGATAATTTGTCTGATATTCGAGGACGTGCGCAAAGTCTAGTAGATGAGGCTAGTCGGGCTATCTCGGATGCGAAGATTAAGGAAAAGGCTCAAACAATATGGGATTCGGTAGTCAATCTATTTCGCTAAGATGCTTGTCAAAGCCTAGCTTTCTTGTTATAATAGATAAGATGGAGGCGTTATGGCACTAAAAAAAGCAAGCCTAGCTTGTGCGGTTTGTGGTTCGAGAAACTATTCAATCAAGATTAGTGGAACCCCCAAGCCTACACGACTAGAAGTAAATAAATTTTGTAAGCATTGTGGTAAGTACACTACACACAGAGAAACGAGATAGGAGAGAGCGATGCGTTTTATTGGAGATATTTTTAGACTTCTTAAAGACACAACATGGCCAACTCGCAAGGAAAGCTGGAGAGATTTTCGTTCTATCATGGAATACACAGCTTTCTTTGTAGTAATTATTTACATTTTTGACCAGTTGATTGTTTCAGGTTTGATTCGATTTATTAACATTTTTTAGAAGGTTAGTGGAGTTAATTACACTAGAAATCTTCTATTTATGAAAGGAAATATCATGGATAGTTTTGATAAAGGATGGTTTGTCTTACAAACTTATTCTGGTTATGAAAATAAGGTAAAAGAAAATCTATTACAACGTGCACAAACCTACAATATGTTGGATAATATTCTACGCGTTGAAATTCCAACACAAACAGTGCAAGTTGAAAAAAATGGAAAGAGAAAAGAAGTAGAGGAAAATCGCTTTCCAGGTTATGTTCTTGTAGAAATGGTCATGACAGATGAAGCTTGGTTTGTTGTTAGAAACACACCAAATGTTACAGGATTTGTCGGATCACACGGGAACAGATCAAAACCAACTCCATTATTGGAACAAGAAATTCGTGACATTTTGGTATCTATGGGACAAACTGTTCAAGAATTTGATTTCGATGTTGAGGTTGGTCAAACTGTACGTATTATTGATGGTGCTTTTGCAGACTACACTGGTAAGATTACAGAAATTGATAATAACAAAGTAAAAATGATTATCTCTATGTTTGGTAATGACACAGTTGCAGAAGTAAACCTAAACCAAATTGCAGAATTATAACCCTGAGAGAGGCTTGTCCTCTCTTTTTTGTGCAGTTGAGGAGTTAAAGGGTGCAGAATGGAGGAAATGTGCCAAAAGTGTTTCTGAATCTGTTAGACTGTATCTAGAAAGGGGAAAATTATGCTTAAAAAAATGTATGAAGAAGTCCAAGGAATTGTATACAAGTGTAGAAATGAATATTACCTTCATTTGTGGGAGTTATCGGACTGGGACCAAGAGGGAATGATTTGCTTACATGAATTGATCAGTAGAGAAGAAAGGCTTGTAGAAGATATCCCTCGTTTAAGGAAATATTTCAAAACCAGGTTTCGAAATCGAATTTTAGACTATATCCGTAAACAAGAGAGCCACAAACGAAGATATAATAAAGAACCTTATGAAGAAGTAGGCGAGATCAGTCATCGTATAAGTGAGGGAGGTCTGTGGCTAGATGACTATTATCTCTTTCATGAAACACTAAGAGATTATAGAAACAAACAAAGTAAAGAGAAACGAGAAGAGTTAGAACGCGTCTTAAGAAATGAACGTTTCCGAGGGCGTCAAAGAGTGTTAAGAGACTTACGTATTGTGTTTAAAGAGTTTGACATCCGTGCTCATTAGGAATTCATGCAAAAAAGTAAAAAAAGTTTAAAAAAG
>NZ_VMLI01000014.1:0-32386 GCF_013276625.1 Streptococcus sp. 9903
AGAGAATGGTCATGTTACCGAAAAGATTACCGTAGAGAAAAAAGAAGCCACGGATACAGTTATCAAAGTTCCAGCTAAAAGCAAGGTTGAGCGTAAAGTCCTTCCTACAAGTGTCATCCGTTATGAAAAAGATGAGAGTAGAGACCGAGGAGCTTCTATTGAGATGGTTGATGGAGAGGATGGCTATGTAACCACGACAAGAACCTATGATGTTAATCCAGAGACTGGTAAGGTCACAGAAAAGGTTACTGTAGACAGAAAAGAACCGACAGACACAGTTATCAAAGTTCCAGCCAAAAGCAAGGTTGAGCGTAAAGTCCTTCCTACAAGTGTCATCCGTTATGAAAAGGATGAGAGTAGAGACCGAGGAGCTTCTATTGAGATGGTTGACGGAGAGGATGGCTATGTAACCACGACAAGGACCTACGATGTTAATCCAGAGAATGGTCATGTTACCGAAAAGATTACTGTTGATAGAAAAGAAGCCACGGATACAGTTATCAAAGTTCCAGCTAAAAGTAAGGTTGAGCGTGAAGTTCTTCCTACAAGTGTCATCCGTTATGAAAAAGATGAGAGTAGAGACCGAGGAGCTTCTATTGAGATGATTGATGGAGAGGATGGCTATGTAACTACGACAAGGACCTACGATGTTAATTCAGAGAATGGTCATGTTACCGAAAAGGTTACTGTAGACAGAAAAGAACCGACAGACACAGTTATCAAAGTTCCTGCCAAGAGCAAGGTTGAAGAAGTTCTTGTTCCATTTGCTACTAAATATGAAGCAGATAATGACCTTTCTGCAGGACAGGAGCAAGAGATTACTCTAGGAAAGAATGGGAAAAAAGTTACAACGATAACTTATGATGTAGATGGAAAGAGTGGACAAGTAACTGAGAGTACTTTAAGTCAAAAAGAAGACTCTCAAACACGAGTTGTTAAAAAAGGAACCAAGCCCCAAGTTCTTGTCCAAGTAATTCCAATCGAAACAGAATATCTCGATGACCCAACTCTTGATAAAGGTCAAGAAATAGAAGAAGCAGGAGAAATTGGTGAAATTACGCGTACTACAATCTATACTGTAGATGAACGTGATGGAACAATTGAAGAAACTACTTCTCGTCAAATTACTAAAGAGATGGTAAAAAGACGTATAAGGAGAGGGACGAGAGAACCTGAAAAAGTTGTTGTTCCTGAGCAATCATCTATTCCTTCGTATCCTGTATCTGTTACATCTAACCAAGGAACAAACGCAGCAGTAGAACCAGCTAAACCAGTTGCTCCAACAACAGGCTGGAAACAAGAAAATGGTATGTGGTATTTTTATAATACTGATGGTTCCATGGCAACGGGTTGGGTACAAGTGAATGGTTCATGGTACTACCTCAACTCTAATGGTTCCATGGCAACGGGTTGGGTACAAGTGAATGGTTCATGGTACTACCTCAACTCTAACGGTTCCATGGCAACAGGTTGGGAGCAAGTTGATGGTTCATGGTACTATCTAAACGATAATGGTTCCATGGAGACAGGTTGGCTACAAAATAATGGTTCATGGTACTACCTCAACAGCAACGGTTCTATGAAAGCCAATCAATGGTTCCAAGTTGGTAGTAAATGGTATTATGTAAATGCATCGGGTGAGCTAGCGGTCAATACAAGTATAGATGGCTATAGAGTCAATGATAATGGTGAATGGGTGCGTTAATAGATTCCTCCCTGCGACACAATTGATAATAGTATGTCTGGATATATAATTATGTATAAAAAGCTATAGATAAGCTCATCTTATAGCGACTATAAAAAAGTGAACAATCCTAGTCTTCTGTACATTAGAATTCAGGTTTGTTCACTTTTTGTTTAATACTCAATGAAAATCAAAGAGCAAACTAGCCGCAGGTTGCTCAAAGCCCTGCTTTGAGGCTGTAGATAGAACTGACGAANNCACTGTTTTGAGGTTGTGGATGAAGTTGACGCGGTTTGAAGATATTTTCGAAGAGTATAAGTCTTTGATTTTGAGACAAAGGAGATTCAGGGTCAAAGTAGTGAATGATTCTGAAATAACTCATAATAGTCTCTTGAGAGGACAGATAAGAGTAACAAATATGGTGCTACTCATGTGTCTTGCATTTTGATTTACAAACAGCGAAGAAAATATAGGAAGCTGAAATAAAATATAGATGAATCAATTTGGAGAGTCAACGCAATATATGGCAATATTTTCGAAGCTAGGGGGAAGCATTTTAATTTCAATGTACTAGGCGTCCTCTACAGCTAGCTAGAGTTTCAATTGTAGATGTTCTTTGAAATAATATTTTAGCGATTTATTGGTATTAGAAGATTTAGAGAAATTCTTTCTCAATAAATAAACATGGCATCGCCAAAACTAAAGAAGCGATAGTGTTCTTGGATGGCATGGTGGTAGGCATCTAAGACTAATTCGCGGCCTGCAAAGGCAGAAACCAACATGACCAGAGTTGATTTTGGCAGGTGGAAATTGGTTGAAAAGGCATCCACGACCTTCCATTCATAGCCAGGTTTGATAAAGATATTGGTCCAGCCAGAATCTGCTTGGATTTGCCCATCAAACTTGGAACCAATAGTCTCCAAGGTGCGGATAGAAGTGGTTCCGACAGCGATGACACGGCCTCCATTTTCCTTGACAGATCGAAGGGTGGCAGCCGCTTCCTCAGAAAGTTGGTAGAATTCTGAGTGCATTTCGTGTTCGTCCAAATTATCTACAGATACAGGTCTAAATGTTCCGAGTCCGACATGAAGAGTCAGATAGACTAGATGAACACCCTTAGCTTGGATTTCTGCCAGCAGTTCTTTGGTGAAGTGAAGACCAGCAGTAGGTGCAGCAGCAGAGCCACTTTCCTTGGCGTAAACAGTTTGATAGCGTTCGCGGTCATCCAGTTTTTCGTGGATATAAGGAGGTAGTGGCATTTCTCCCAGACTTTCCAAGACTTCTAGGAAAATTCCTTGGTATTCAAAGCGGACAATACGGCCCCCGTGGGTCAATTCTTCTGTAACGACAGCACTAAGACGACCATCTCCAAAGCTGACGCGAGTACCGACCTTGAGGCGTTTGGCAGGTTTAGCCAGAACTTCCCACTCATCTCCAGCAGTATTTTTGAGTAGGAGTAGTTCCACATGACCTCCAGTTTCTTCCTTTTGACCATAGAGGCGGGCGGGGAGAACGCGGGTGTCGTTCATGACAAGGGCATCACCGGGTTCCAGCATATCAATAATAGAGTGGAAGTGTTTATCCTGCATTTCTCCTGTCTCACGGTTGACGATGAGGAGTTTAGAGGCATCTCGTTTTTCAAGGGGCGTTTGGGCAATCAATTCCTCGGGTAAGTGGAAATCAAAATCAGCTGTATTCATATATCTGTTCATTCTTTCTAAGTTCTAATCTTATCCATTATAACATGTTTCAAGTTAGGACGCTCTTTTTTTAGAAATTAAATCGTTTTCACTTGACAAAAATTGGTCTATACCATATAATAAATATAGATAGAAATGGAGGATGAAAAGATGAAAGTTATTAAAGTTGAAAACCAAATCGAAGGTGGAAAAGTTGCTTTTGAGATTTTGAAAGAAAAGTTGGTAAATGGCGCTCAAACCCTAGGACTTGCGACAGGAAGTAGCCCACTTGAATTTTACAAGGAAATTGTTGAGAGTGACCTTGATTTTTCAAATCTAACCAGTGTCAACCTTGATGAGTATGTAGGCCTTGATGGCGACAATCCTCAGTCTTACCGTCACTTCATGCAAGAAAACTTGTTCAACCAAAAACCATTTAAAGAAAGTTTCTTGCCTCGTGGGGTTAAGGATCATGCTGAAGCTGAAGTTGAACGCTACAACCAAATTTTGGCTGACCATCCAGTTGACCTCCAAATCTTGGGAATCGGTCGCAATGGACATATCGGATTTAATGAGCCTGGTACTCCATTTGACAGTCAAACGCATCTAGTAGAACTTGACCAGTCTACTATCGAAGCCAATGCGCGCTTCTTTGACAAGATTGAAGACGTCCCAACCCAAGCTATTTCAATGGGGATTAAAAACATTTTGGATGCCAAGTCTATTATTCTTTTTGCTTACGGTGAGTCGAAAGCAGAAGCCATTGCCGGAACAGTGTCTGGCCCAGTGACTGAGTCTCTACCAGCAAGTAGCTTGCAAAACCACCCTGATGTGACCATTATCGCGGATGCTGAAGCGCTCAGCTTACTTGAAAAATAAAAAGCAATGTTCTATTGAACGCTTTCAACTCTTGTATAAATGTAAGAAAAAATCAAAATTAAACAGCATTTTTGCTTGACAATTATTCCTTTTACGTGTAGAATAAAATAGATATTGAACTTGAAGGGAGTGAAAAAAATGTCTAAAACAGTAGTACGTAAGAATGAATCTCTTGACGACGCACTTCGTCGTTTCAAACGTGCGGTTACTAAAGCTGGTACTCTTCAAGAAACACGCAAACGTGAATTCTATGAAAAACCTTCTGTAAAACGTAAACGTAAGTCAGAAGCAGCTCGTAAACGTAAAAAATTCTAATTGAAATGAAAGGCTGGAGAAATCTAGTCCTTTTTCTTTTAATACTCTTCGAAAATCTCTTCAAACCACGTCAACGTCGCCTTGCCGTATGTATGTGACTGACTTCGTCAGTNNTGTTTTGAGCAGCCTACGGCTAGTTTCCTAGTTTGCTCTTTGATTTTCATTGAGTATAAATAAATACTCCAAAGCCTGCAAAAATCTGAAATATCCTCCTACAATTTGATATAATAGAGAGAAGAACTCGATTGAAGGAGGAAATGATGTCGGTTTTAGTAAAAGAAGTGATTGAAAAGCTTAGACTAGACATTGTCTATGGCGAACCAGAATTACTTGAAAAGGAAATCAATATAGCGGATATTACGCGACCTGGTCTTGAAATGACAGGCTACTTTGACTACTATACGCCAGAGCGGATCCAGCTCTTGGGGATGAAGGAGTGGTCTTATCTGATTAGCATGCCTTCCAACAGCCGTTATGAAGTTTTGAAAAAAATGTTTCTACCTGAGACACCCGCGGTCATTGTTGCTCGTGGTTTGGTGGTTCCAGAGGAGATGTTAAAGGCTGCTAGAGAATGTAAGATTGCCATTTTAACCAGCCGTACAGCTACTAGTCGTTTGTCTGGAGAATTATCTAGTTATTTGGATTCTCGTTTGGCGGAACGCACCAGTGTTCACGGTGTCTTGATGGATATCTATGGGATGGGTGTCTTGATTCAAGGCGATAGTGGCATCGGTAAGAGCGAGACAGGTCTTGAGCTTGTCAAACGTGGTCACCGCTTGGTAGCCGATGACCGTGTCGATATCTTTTCTAAGGACGAGATTACTCTTTGGGGTGAACCTGCTGAAATCTTGAAACACTTGCTTGAAATTCGTGGAGTTGGGATTATCAATGTTATGAGTCTCTACGGTGCTAGTGCGGTCAAGGATTCTTCACAGGTTCAGCTGGCTGTCTACTTGGAAAATTACGATACACATAAGACTTTTGATCGTCTTGGAAACAATGCGGAGGAAATAGAAATTTCTGGCGTAGCCATTCCTCGTATTCGTATTCCAGTTAAAACAGGTCGTAATATCTCTGTCGTGATTGAGGCTGCTGCCATGAATTATCGTGCCAAGGAAATGGGCTTTGATGCGACCCGTTTGTTTGAAGAACGCTTGACAAGTCTCATCGCTCGAAATGAGGTGCAAAATGCTTGATCCAATTGCTATTCAACTAGGCCCTCTAGCCATTCGTTGGTATGCCTTATGTATTGTGACAGGCTTGATTCTTGCGGTTTATTTGACCATGAAAGAAGCGCCTAGAAAGAAGATCATACCAGACGATATTTTAGATTTTATCTTAATAGCCTTTCCCTTGGCTATTTTAGGAGCTCGTCTCTACTATGTCATTTTCCGTTTGGATTACTATAGTCAGAATGTAGGAGAGATTTTTGCCATTTGGAATGGTGGTTTGGCCATTTACGGTGGTTTGATTACCGGGGCTCTTGTGCTCTATATCTTTGCTGATCGTAAACTCATCAATACTTGGGATTTCCTAGATATTGCGGCGCCTAGCGTCATGATTGCCCAAAGTTTGGGACGCTGGGGCAATTTCTTTAACCAAGAAGCTTATGGTTCAGCAGTGGATAATCTGAATTATCTACCTGCCTTTATCCGTGACCAGATGTATATTGAGGGGAGCTACCGTCAACCGACCTTCCTTTATGAGTCTCTATGGAATCTGCTTGGCTTTGCTTTGATTTTGATATTCAGACGAAAATGGAAGAGTCTCAGACGAGGCCATATCACTGCTTTCTACTTGATTTGGTATGGTTTCGGTCGTATGGTTATTGAAGGCATGCGAACAGATAGTCTCATGTTTTTTGGTCTTCGAGTATCTCAATGGCTATCAGTTGTCCTTATCGGTCTCGGTATTTTTATCATTCTATATCAAAATCGAAAGAAGGCCCCTTACTATACTACAGAGGAGGAAAACTAAATGTTAGAAGTTGCATATATTCTTGTTGCCCTAGCTTTGATTGTCTTTTTAGTCTATCTAATCATTACTGTACAAAAGCTTGGGCGTGTTATCGATGAAACAGAGAAAACGATTAAAACCTTGACTTCAGATGTAGATGTGACCTTGCATCATACCAATGAATTGCTGGCTAAGGTTAATGTCTTGGCAGATGATATCAATGTCAAGGTGGCAACGATTGATCCACTTTTTAGTGCTGTTGCAGATTTATCTCTATCTGTTTCAGACCTCAATGACCATGCGCGTGTCTTGAGCAAGAAAGCTTCATCAGCTGGTTCAAAAACACTCAAGACTGGGGCAAGTTTGTCAGCTCTTCGTCTTGCAAGTAAATTTTTAAAAAAATAAAAAAGGAGAATCCTTATGGGTAAACTATCCTCAATCCTTTTAGGAACTGTTTCAGGTGCAGCTCTTGCCTTGTTTTTAACAAGCGATAAGGGTAAACAAGTTTGCAGTCGGGCTCAAGATTTTCTAGATGATTTGAGAGAAGATCCGGAGTATGCCAAGGAGCAGGTCTGTGAAAAACTGACAGAAGTTAAGGAGCAGGCTACAGATTTCGTTCTGAAAACCAAAGAACAGGTTGAGTCAGGTGAAATCACTGTGGACAGTGTACTTGCTCAAGCTAAATCATGTGCCCGTCAAGCGACAGAAGCATCAAAAAATCAATTCAATAATCTCAAGGAACAATGGCAAGAAAAGGCCGAAACTCTTGATGAATCAGAAGAGATTGTGATTGACATAACAGAAGAATAAAAGAAATAGTAACTATTCTAGGTCCTATAAACTCTCTAGTGGATTATACCTCTATAGAGCTTATAGGTTTTTTTATGTGGATAAAACCTTAAATAAAAAGAAATTTAATGATTTTTGAAAATAGATAAGTATAATCTACTTTTTTGTGAACAGAGTTGTTTTTAAAAAAATATCAATATATTCACAATGTTATACTTAAATATACAATATTTTCGAATGTTAAAGAATATAAGGCCAAATATTTGATTAAGTATGTAGAAAATAGTATAATTGAGCTGTGATAGCTGTGATAGCTGTGATAGCTGTGATAGCTGTGATAGCTGTGATGTTATTTGCCTATAGCAATCATCATAGTGATTTTTGTAGCTTAACTCTTTTTAAGGAGTTGAAGTTATAAAGATTGCTTTTTTATTATATTTTCCTTAGGAGGAGAAATGGAACACAAATCGAATTCATATAAAGTAAATCGACAGCAACATGAAAAGGTACTGCGCTTTTCGATTCGTAAATATAGCTTTGGTGCTGCTTCAGTAGCTGTTGCGGCATTGATGTTTTTGTCTGGGCATCAGGCTGTTCGAGTTGAGGCTGCTCAAGTTTCAGATATTACTGAAGCACCGGTTATCCCAGATAAAGAAGAGGCTCATACTGCTACAATAGTAGATTTGCCTAAAACAGAAGATTCTCTAACTACAGATAAAGAAGAAAAATCACCAAGCACAGCTGAGAATCCGGCTGAGGCTTTATCTGAGAAACTGCCTGAAACTTCAACTGGGAATGCATCTGAAAACGAGACTACTGCCCTCGATAAAGAGGTAGTTGAAAAACAAACATTAGATAAGACTAAATTACAAGCTAATATTACAAAAGTTCAAGAACTCTTGGATAAGGTCAACAAGGAAAAAGCTCCAGCTTCGACCCTTGCCGCAATCCAGGCAGATTTAGAAGCAGCTAATAGTGTGCTTAATAACAATAGTCTTGAATTGACACAAGCTGAAATTGATGCAATCGCTAAAAAACTTAATGAGAAGATTTTTGTCTTATCTTCGATGCCTAAGATAAATGCGCCTAAGAAGGTTTTAAAAGAAGGTGAAAATACGATTGCCAATACTGGGTCTCGTGATTCACGTAATGGCGAAACCATGGAAGAAGGATCTGATCTTCGCTCAGCACCTATTGATAAAAATACCAAACGTGGTGAGTTAGGAATCGTTGTAGCCAACTCTGGATTTATTACAGGATATGCAACGCCATCTTCAACAATTGAGATTAAAAGAAATGGCACAACTGTATTGACTTCTACACTAGACGATACTGGAGCTTTTAAATTAAATGCCCCAGGTATTGAAGTTGGAGATGTTGTTGAATTAGTGGTTAATGGACAGACTGTTACTACTACTACAGTAAAACAAACAGATACAGTAGCTTTTAATGATAGTTTAGCAGGAATTGCACAAGTTGATGGATATACAGCGGCAGAAGCTGATGTAGAAGTATCAATCGGCGGAAGAAAATACACAACTAGATCACAATCAAATGGATACTTCACAGTCAATGTTGATACGAACTTAATGGTAAACGATGCGGTTGTTACAACTGTTATCAAAAAGAATGGTCAAGAAGTTGGTCGTGGAACAAGTACAGTACGTAACACGAAAGTAACAGACTTCGGGGTTGGTTGGATTAAAAACCCTATGATTAACTATTCACATCGTGACGTGTTCTCTCCAGATACAAAACAATATGCCTTCGTAAGTAAGGGAACTGCTGATCAAGCCTATGACAATATTCGTGTTTACCGTGAAATGCGTATTGAAAATAATGGGGATAAATATTATTACTGGATATTAGATTCAGGGCCAAGACCAAATGGATTGGCTGGTGTTTCTAAAAAAATTTCACTTGCGATTCCACGTACGGTTGGAGATCCTTATGAATTTACGTATACAAAATACCAAGATGGAAAACAGACCTTCCATAAGGATTATGTTAGTGCATCAGCATGGGAGTATGAACACTCTGCTTTTCGTGCTTATGTAAAAGATGGCGTCCGACGTTCAGGGGCGGCTTATACTGAAAATGTAGACGGATGGCTTAAATATATAAACCCAGAGGCTGGTACTAGACTGAATAATTGGAGGTTTAATATTTATCGTAAAAATAGCGGAGATGGTACAGAACCTAACAACGATGCCTTTTCTCGTGTTAGTGATATATTGGGGATTCGTAAAGATGGTCTTGAATACAATCTTGTTCGAGGTGTTATAGAAGACAGAATGAACGTAGTTGCAGGGCAACGTTCAATTATTACTTTCAAGACGAAAATTCTTGAAGGAAAAGAGCTAAATGATAGTATTATGTCGGATTGGGGAGATAAAAACACTAATAACCCTATGCTTGACGAAATAAAAAAACGTCTAGCCAATGACCCATTCCTTGCTTATGGAGGATATACAGAGGGTGGATATAGACGCTATAGAACTGGTGAAAATGCAATTATCGGTGTATTACCGTTGAAACCAGACGAAGCAGCTAAATATAATCTTAAACCAGTATCTAAAGAGCAAACAACTAATAAAGGTGTCGTTCCAGATGCAATTAATAGTATTGCTAATACAAAAGAGTTACCTGCTGGTACAACATACCGTTGGTTTAAAGATCCAGATGTATCAAAAGCTACAGCACCAAATGCACCTGTGTATGGTAAAGTGGAAGTCATTATTCCAGAACGTGGAACATTTATTGTAGATGCACCTATTCATGTTACAGAGGATAAGGCAAAAACACCAGAAGCTCCATCAGCAACAGCAAAAGAAGATGGATCTGTAACAGCTAAACCGCAAGATTCAACGAAAGTAGATAAAATTAAAGTTAGCTACACAGGAGAAGATGGTTCTAATAAGACGGCTGAAGGAAATAAAGGTGGAAATGGAACGTGGACTGTTACGGGTAATCCAGACGTTCAAATCGATGCAAGTACTGGTGCAATCACAATTCCAGCTGATAAAGTCAAAGATAATACAGAAGTAACAGCAGTTACAACAAATGGAAACAGTGATGAATCAGCTCCAGCCAAAGCAACTGCAAAAGCACCAAAACCAGAAAAACCAATCTTAACTGCACCAAATAACGGTAATGTAACAGCAAAACCACAAGATCCAGCCAAAGCAGATAAAATTACGGTTACTTATAAAGACGAAGATGGAACAAATGTAACGGTAGTAGGTAATAAAGGAAATGATGGTACATGGACTGTTGTGAACAATCCAGGTGTAACTATTGATTCTAATACAGGTGAAATTACAATTCCAGCTGATAAGGTAAGAGATAATACCGTAGTAACAGCTATCACAAAAAATGGAAATAGTGTTGACTCAGACCCAGCAACAGAAACAGCAAGAGCACCAAAACCAGAAAAACCAATAGTAGTAGCAAATGAGGATGGGTCTGTAACAGCAAAACCACAAGATCCAACCAAAGCAGATAAAATTACGGTTACTTACACAGGAGAAGATGATTCACCAAAAACAGTAGTAGGAACAAAAAATCCATTTAATCAATGGATTTCAGATGATCCAGAAATCAACATCAATGAAGACACAGGTGAAATTACAATCCCTGCTGAAAAAGTAAAAAATGAAACAGTTGTAACAGCTATCACCAAAAATGGAACGAGTGATGATTCAGAACCAGCAAAAGCAACTGCAATAAAACCGGATAATGAACCACCTATTTTAACACTATCTGCTAACAACCTAAAAGTAGTAGAAGGCGAAACTATAACATTTAGAGTAAAAGCAAAAGATGATAAAAATGTTACTTTTGAAGCGACTGAATTTTTAGCTAAATATTTTAAGAGGTACAATGTTGGAACAACAGGAGTAGTGTCGTCTAGATATGTGAAAAATACAGAAAAAGAAAAAGAAATAGAGATTACAATTAATACTATAGCTGAAGATGTTGGTAAACAAAATACAATTATATTTAACGCAACAGATGATGCAGGAAATAAAGCTACACCAGTGATTTTCTCATTTGATGTAACACCACGTGATAGAACAGCACCAACGATTTCAGCTAATGGAGCTACAGTTACAAATCGTGAGGAAATTATACCAATTCCAGTAACAGCTAAAGATAACGATGGTGGAGTTGGAATGCGTGAAGATACTCCAATCGAAGTAAAAGACTTACCAGATGGATTGAAATTTGAAAATAATCAAATCGTAGGAACTCCAACTGGAGCCTCAGGAGTAACAAAAGTAACGATTACAGCTTATGATAAGAATGATAATAAGGCTGAAAAAACAATTGAAATTGTAGTTAAAGGACAAAATGACAAGTATAACCCAGTAGGAATCAATCGAACAGTTCCTAAAAACTCAACACCTAACGCAGAAGATAGTATTGGAAACAAACAAGATTTGCCACAAGGAACAAAATATCATTGGTTAACGCCACCAGATACGAGCCAAGGTGGACAAACTGTCTCGGCAGTTGTTGTGGTAGAGTATCCAGATAAAACAACAGATAACGTTAGTGTAAATATTAGTGTACCTACGAATTTGACAGCAGAAGTTACGAAACCAAATGAAGTTTTGGAGAAACGTGCAGTTGACTCTAAAAAAGTTGTCACACCAAATAAAGAGGGTTCAACGATTGCAACGCCAGATGAAGTGAATGGATTAACAGTTAATGGAGAAGGTAAATTAACAGGAACGCCAAAAGTAGAAAATTGGGGCAAAGACGAAGAAAAACGTGCTATCACAATTCCAGTTAAAGTTACGAATGGAAACGAAGAAATCACAGTAAGCGTACCAGTTACAATTTTACGTGATACGGATGGAGATGGAGAACCAGACACTACAGATCCAGATGATGACGGTGACAAAATTACGGATGAGGAAGAAAAGGCAAAGGGAACAGATCCAAAGATTTTTGATAAACCAGACAAGCCAACCTCATATGGTCTAACAGGAGCAGTAAAACCATCTACTGTTACTGAGAATAAACAAGTGACTGAACCAGGAGTTGTTACACCAAATAAGACAGGATCAACGATTGAAACACCAGCTTCTGTAAATGGATTAACCGTTGATAATAATGGAAGTTTAACAGGAACTCCAAAAGTAGACTCTTGGGGTGAAGGTGAAGAAGAACGTGATATTACTATCCCAGTAAAAGTTAAGAAGGATTCGGAAGAAGCTAATGTAAGTGTACCGGTTAAAATCCAACGCGATACAGACGGAGATGGCAATCCAGATGTGACAGATACAGATGATGATAACGATGGAATTTCAGATGACGATGAAAAGAGAAATGGAACAGATCCAAAAGTAGCAAATGGTCTGACAGGAATCGTTACAGCTCCAGCTAAAGTGAAAGAAAAAACTCCAGTACCGACGACTTTACCAAAAGTTGTAACGCCAAATAAAGAAGGTTCAACAATTACAACAGAAAATCCAGTAAATGAATTGAAAGTGAATGGAGAAGGTAAATTAGAAGGAACACCAACCGTAAATGATTGGGTTGGCGGAGAAGAAGAACGTAATATCACAATTCCTGTTAAAATTACGAGAGAAAAAGATGGAACTCCAAAAGAGGAAGTTACGGTACATGTTCCAGTGACAATCCAACGTGATACAGATAACGATGGAACTCCGGACGTTGACGATTTAGATGATGATAACGATGGAATTTCAGATGAAGATGAAAAGAATAATGGAACAGATTCAAAAACTGCAGACGGACTAAGTGTGAAAGTTACAAAACCGAATGTAGTGCTGGAGAAAAAAGAAGTTACTCCAAAAGAAGTTGTCACTCCAAATAAAAAAGATGCAACAATTACTACAACTACGCCAGAAGTGAACGGTCTGACAGTTAATGGAGAAGGTAAATTAACAGGAACTCCAACAGTGGACAATTGGGGCGATGATGAAGAAAAAACTATCAACATTCCGGTTACAGTAACGAGAAAGAAAGATGGTAAAGAAAATGTTATAGAAACTGTTGCCGTTAAAGTTCCAGTAACAATCCAACGTGATACAGATGGAGATGGAACACCAGACGTTTTAGATACAGATGATGATAATGATGGAATTCCAGATGAAGTAGAGAAAAGTAATGGAACAAATCCAAAAGTTCCTGATAATCTAACAGCAATAGTTGCTTCACCAACTAAAGTTAAAGAGAAAAAACCAGTAACTCCAACAAAAGTTGTCACACCGAATATGCCAAATTCAGCAATTACGACAGAAAATCCAATGAATGGCTTGAAAGTCAATAATGAAGGTAACTTAGAAGGAACACCGTCAGTAGATAATTGGAAAAAAGACGAAGAAGAACGTCATATCTTAATTCCGGTTAAAGTAAAAAATGGTGATAAAGAAATCATAGTAAAAGTTCCAGTCACAATCCAACGTGATACAGATAATGATGGAATCCCAGATTCAGAAGACACAGATGATGATAACGATGGAATCCCAGACACTGTAGAGGATACAAACGGAACAGATCCAAAAGCTGCAAATGATTTAGAAGTAGCAGTTACAAATCCAGACAAAGTGAAGGAGAAACAACCAGTTACTCCAATAAAAGTTGTAACTCCAAATAAAGAAGGTTCAACGATTGTAACAAACGCCCCAAATGGAACAGTGAACGGACTAAAAGTCAATGATAAAGGCGAACTGGAAGGAATCCCAACAGTAAATGATTGGGATAAAGAGGAAGAAGAACGCCCTATCGACATTCCGGTTAAAGTTACTAAAGTTGTAGAAAAATTCACAGAAAATGGTAAAGAAGAAGTAACGGAAGAAAAAGACGTAACAGTTCGAGTAACAATCCAACGTGACACAGATGGAGACGGAGATCCAGATGTTACAGATACAGATGATGATAACGATGGAATTCCAGATGAAGTTGAAAAAGCAAATGGAACAGATCCGAAAAATGCAAACAACCTAACTGCAAAAGTTTCAGATCCAACTAAAGTTACAGAGAAGAAACCAGTTCCTTCAACATTAGCGAAAGTTGTCACACCGAATAAAGACGGTTCAACAATTACAACAGAAAAACCAGTAAATGGATTAAGTGTTGATAAAGATGGTAAATTAACAGGAACACCGAGCGTAACTAATTGGGGTAGTGATGAAGAACGTAAAATCAACATTCCAGTTAAAGTTAAGAATGGTGATGAGGAAATTCGAGTAGAAGTTCCAGTTATTATTCAACGTGATACAGATGGAGATGGAGATCCAGATGTGACAGATAAAGATGATGATAATGATGGAATTTCAGATGAGGAAGAAAAGAAAAACGGAACAGATCCAAAAGTTGCTACAACACAAACTCCTGTGGAAATAACTATTACACGTGAGAAAAATGGAGACGCAATTGTTACACCGAAAAAACCAGACGGAAAACCGTACCCTAAAGATACGAAGGTAGAAATTCCAGGTGAAAATGGAACAACAATAGTAGTAACGATAGGTGACAAAGGTTTTGGAACAGTACCAAATGATCAACTTCCAAAAGGTGAAGTACCAGGACAAGGTGTCGTAACAGAACCAAACAAACAACCATCAAAACCAGTAGATGTAACAACGCCAGTTCGTAAGACACCAACGGTAGAGTTGACTCAAAACCCAAGCACAGGAGATGTTACAGTAACACCGAAGAAAATAGATGGCTCAAACTATCCTACAGGAACTACTGTAACAATCCCAGGCAAAGATGGAAAAACGATTGATGTAGTAATCGGTGAAAATGGTTCAGGTACAGTTGCAAATGGTGATTTACCAGAAAGAGATGTACCAGGAACAGCTATCATTACAGAACCAAATCAAAAACCATCACAACCAGTGAATATTACAACACCAGCTAAAAAGGTTCCAACACTACAATTAGATCAAGATCCAAAAACTGGAGATGTCACAGTAACACCGAAAAAACCAGATGGAACAACATATCCATCAGGAACTAAGGTAGAAATTCCAGGGAAAGATGGAAATCCAATCACTGTAACAATTGGAAAAGATGGTACAGGAAAAGTTCCTAATAATGATTTACCGGATGAAGATACTCCAGGAACAGGTAAGATTAAAGAAGATGGTAAACCAGAGGTAGAGATTAAGGTAGAAACACCGAAAAAAATTGACCCTAGTGCGCCAGAAACAGCACAAGTAGGGACAATTGAAATCACAAGAAAACCAAACGGAGATGCTGTAGTTACACCTAAGACCACAGATGGAAAAAATTATCCTAAAGATACTAAAGTGAAAATTCCAGGAGAAAATGGAACAAGCATCGTAGTAACGATAGGAGAAAATGGTTCAGGAGAAGTACCGAATGACCAACTTCCAAAATATGAAGTACCAGGAAAAGGAACAGTAACAGAACCGAATAAGAAACCGTCACAACCAGTGGCTGTAACAACACCAGCTCGTAAGACACCAACAGTGGAAATGGAACAAAATCCAAATACAGGAGATGTAACGGTAACGCCTAAGAAACCAGATGGAACACCATATCCAGAAAATACTAAAGTAGAAATTCCAGGAAAAGATGGAAAAACTATTGAAGTAACACTTGACAAAGATGGAAAAGGTACAGTTCCGAATAATGATTTACCTGATGAGGATACTCCAGGAACAGGTAAGATTAAAGAAGATGGTAAACCTGAGGTAGATGTTAAGGTAGAAACACCGAAAAAAATCAATCCAAATCATCCAGCTACAGAACAACCAACTGAAATTGACATCACAAGAAAACCAAATGGAGATGCGATTGTTACACCTAAGAAACCGGATGGAATACCATATCCACCAGGAACAACTGTGAAAATTCCAGGAGAAAATGGAACACCTATTGTTGTGACAATCGGAAAAGATGGTTTTGGATTAGTTCCGAATGACAAACTTCCAAAAGATGAAGTGCCAGGAAAAGGAACAGTAACAGAGCCAGGAGCTAGACCATCACAACCAGTGGATGTGATAACGCCTGCTCGTAAGCCGTCAACTATACGTTTGGATCAAGATCCAAAAACTGGAGATGTAACAGTGATTCCTATGAAGCCAGGTGGAGGAACATATCCACCAGGAACGAAGGTCGAAATACCAGGTAAAAATGGTAATCCAATTGTAGTAGAAATCGGACAAGGTGGAACAGGAACAGTTCCAAATAACGACTTACCAGACGGAAATGTACCTGGAACAGGTAAGATTACAGAACCAGGAAAACCAACTACGGAAGCTCAGGTGCTAACACCAGGTAAAATCAATCCAACCGCTCCTCAAACAGACCAACCAGGTAAGATTGAAATTACAAGAAATCCAAATGGAGATGCAGTAGTTACACCTAAGAAACCAGATGGAACAACATATCCATCAGGAACTAAGGTTGTGATTCCAGGAGAAAATGGAACATCTATTATTGTAACGATTGGAGATAACGGCTCAGGAACAGTTCCAAATGATAAACTTCCAAAAGAAGCTGTCACAGGAAAAGGAATTGTAACAGAGCCGAATAAGAAACCGTCACAACCAGTAGCTGTAACGACACCTGCTCGTAAGACTCCAACAGTAGAGCTGACACAAGATCCAGCTACAGGAAATGTCACCGTCACACCGAAAAAACCAGATGGTTCAACATATCCACCAGGAACTACGGTAGAAATTCCAGGGAAAGATGGCAAACCAATCGTTGTACCAATCGGAAATAATGGAACAGGAACAGTTTCAAATAATGATTTACCTGATGAAGATACTCCGGGAACAGGTAGGATTAAGGAACCAGGTAATCCAACAGTTGAAGTTAAGGTAGAAACACCGAAAAAAATTGATCCTACTGCGCCAGAAACGGCAGAATTAGGTACAATTGAAATCACAATAAAACCAAATGGAGATGCTGTGGTAACACCTAAGAAACCAGATGGAACAACAACCTATCCAGAAGGTACTAGGGTGAAAATTCCAGGAGAAAATGGAACATCTATAATTGTGACAATCGGAAAAGATGGATCAGGAACAGTTCCAAATGATCAACTTCCAAAAGAAGCTAAACCAGGAAAAGGAACCGTAACAGAACCAGGTAAGAAACCATCTAATCCGGTGGATGTAACAACCCCAGCTCGTAAGACACCAACAGTAGAGTTGGATCAAGATCCAAATACAGGGGATGTGACGGTAACACCTAAGAAACCAGATGGAACACTATATCCAGAAAATACTAAGGTAGAAATACCAGGTAAGAATGGTAAACCTATCGTCGTAATAATTGGAAAAGACGGAAAAGGAACTATACCTAATAAAGATTTACCAGATGGAATAGAACCAGGAAAAGGAACGATTACGGAACCAGGAAAAGATCCTGTAGAAGTAATTGTAACAACCCCAGCCCGTAAGATACCAACACTAGATGTTTATCAAGATCCAAATACAGGTGACGTTACAGTAACGCCTAAGAAACCAGATGGTTCAACATATCCACCAGGAACGAAGGTAGAAATTCCAGGTAAGAATGGCACACCAATTGTCGTAATAATTGGACAAGACGGAAAAGCTACAATACCAAACAGTGAATTACCAGACGGTAAAGTTCCAGGTACAGGTAAGATTACTGAACCAGGTCAACCAGCTGTAGAAGTTCCAGTAGAAACTCCAGCTAAGGTAACACCAGCAACACCAACAGATACAAATCCAGTTGCACCAGTGACACCTGATACGCCAGTCAAACCTTCTACTGATGGAGATTCTGGTCAAGATACACCTACACCAACTAGTCCAACTCCAAATGCAGTTACTCCAAATGCAGATCAGGTAGATACTAAGACTACTGTTGATAAAGGAGCTAAGTCAAATGATTCTCAAAATGTATTGCCAAATACAGGAACAGAATCAAATGCGACTCTTGCATCTCTAGGACTTCTTGGTATGCTAGGCGGTCTCGGACTTGCTCTTAGAAAGAAAAAAGAAGACTAAAATAAAAATTTAGTCAAATGAACATTCATTCTTTTGTGTTTTAACAACGAACTAGATTGATTCTGATAGTTGTTTTATCCATAAAGTACAAAGAATGTTTAGAGAAAGAAAGCGAACAATGCTAGGATTTTGTTAAAGGGAATTCTAAGTATTGTTCGCTTTTGTGGTATAATAATTATTATGCAGAAAAAACCAACGTCAGCCTATGTGCACATCCCGTTTTGTACCCAGATTTGTTATTATTGTGATTTTTCAAAAGTTTTTATCAAGAATCAGCCAGTCGACAGCTATTTAGAGCATCTGTTAGAAGAGTTTCGTTATTATGATATTCAAAAGTTGCGGACCCTCTACATTGGTGGTGGGACACCAACAGCCTTGTCAGCTCCGCAACTGGAGGTGTTATTGAAGGGCTTGACTAAAAACTTGGACTTGTCTGTCTTGGAAGAGTTGACCATTGAGGCAAATCCAGGGGACTTGGATGCGGATAAAATTGCTGTTTTGAAGAACTCGGCTGTCAATCGTGTTTCGCTAGGTGTGCAAACCTTTGACGACAAAATGCTGAAAAAGATTGGGCGCAGTCATTTGGAGAAGGATATTTATGAAAATATCGACCGCCTGAAACTGGCTGGTTTTGACAATATCTCCATCGATTTGATTTATGCGCTGCCAGGTCAAACCATGGAGCAGGTCAAGGAAAATGTGGCTAAGGCCATTGGACTGGATATTCCCCATATGAGTTTGTATAGTTTGATTTTGGAAAACCACACGGTCTTTATGAACCGGATGCGACGAGGGAAATTGCCTCTGCCTAAGGAGGAACTGGAGGCTGAGATGTTTGAGTACATCATCGCAGAGCTGGAGCGAGCTGGTTTTGAGCATTATGAGATTTCTAATTTCTCCAAACCTGGTTTTGAAAGTCGCCACAATCTCATGTACTGGGACAATGCTGAATACTATGGCATCGGTGCTGGAGCGTCTGGTTATGTCAATGGAGTGCGCTATAAAAATCATGGTCCCATTCGTCATTATCTCAGTGCAGTTGAGGAAGGCAACGCACGTATTACAGAAGAGCATCTGAGTCAAAAAGAGCAAATGGAAGAAGAAATGTTCCTGGGACTCCGCAAGAAATCAGGGGTCTCGATGGCGCGATTTGAGGAAAAATTTGGCCGGTCTTTTGATGGACTATATGGTGAAATCATCAGAGACTTGGTTCAACAAGGTCTCATGCAAATAGAGGGTGACCAAGTTCGCATGACAAAAAGAGGTCTCTTTTTAGGAGACACCGTAGCAGAACGATTTATTTTGGAGTAGAATGATGGGCTTAACTTATCAAATGAATATGAAAATTCCTTTTGATATGGCTGATATGAACGGTCATATCAAGCTTCCAGATGTGGTTTTGCTATCCCTACAAGTTTCAGGGATGCAGTCGATTGAACTAGGAGTTAGTGATAAAGCCATTTTGGAAAACTATAATCTGGTCTGGATTATCACAGACTATGATATTGAGGTGGTTCGTTTGCCTCGTTTTGCGGAAGAAATTACCATCGAAACGGAAGCCCTGAGCTACAATCGACTTTTTTGCTATCGTCGCTTTACCATTTATGATGAAGCAGGTCAGGAACTCATCCATATGATGGCGACCTTTGTTTTCATGGATCGAGACAGTCGAAAAGTCCATGCTGTTGAACCTGAGATTGTGGCTCCTTACCAATCTGATTTTAATAAAAAGCTTATCCGCGGCCCAAAGTATGAATCCTTGGAAGAACCATTCAGTAAGGATTACCATGTTCGTTTTTACGACTTGGATATAAATGGTCATGTCAATAACAGTAAATACTTGGACTGGATTTTTGAGGTCATGGGAGCGGACTTTTTGACCCAATATATTCCCAAGAAAATCAACCTCAAGTATGTCAAGGAAGTTCGACCAGGTGGGGTGATTACATCGGCTGTTGAACGGACTGAACTGGAAAGCAAGCATGAGATTACAAGCGACGGTGTTACCAATGCACAGGCTATTATTACTTGGCAAGAAATAGAAAAGGCTTAGGGAGAAATAGATGAAATATAAAGGCTATTTAATTGATTTAGACGGAACCATTTATAAGGGGAAAGATAGAATTCCAGCAGGAGAGGCTTTTGTTCATGAATTGCAAAAGCGGGACATCTCCTATCTCTTTGTGACTAACAATACAACCCGCACTCCTGAGAGTGTTCAGGAGATGCTGGCTCAGAATTTTAATATCGATACTCCTCTATCGACTGTCTACACAGCGACTTTGGCAACTATCGACTATATGAACGACTTGGGACTGGAAAAGACTGTCTATGTCATCGGAGAAGCAGGTCTCAAGGAAGCCATCAAGGCGGCTGGTTATGTGGAAGACAAGAAAAATCCTGCCTATGTGGTAGTAGGTCTGGACTGGCAAGTTGACTATGAAAAATTTGCGACAGCAACTCTAGCTATCCAAAAGGGTGCTCACTTTATCGGAACCAATCCTGATCTCAACATCCCTACAGAACGCGGTCTTTTGCCAGGGGCTGGTTCACTGATTACCCTACTTGAAGTAGCAACACGAGTGAAGCCTGTTTATATCGGAAAACCAAATGCTATCATTATGGACAAGGCGGTTGAGCACTTAGGTTTGGAACGTGAAGAGTTGATCATGGTTGGGGACAATTATCTGACTGATATTCGGGCTGGGATTGACAATGGCATTCCAACGCTCTTGGTGACGACAGGTTTTACCAAGGCAGAAGAAGTAGCAGACCTGCCAATCGCACCGACTCATGTGGTTTCTAGCCTTGCGGAGTGGAACTTTGATGAAAACTAAATTAACCTTTTGGAGCTCTATGCTCTTTCTCCTCTCTCTTTTTATCCTTCTGACCATTTATCTGGCTTGGATTTTTTATCCGCTGGAAATCAAGTGGTTGAACTTAACGAATCGAGTTTATCTAAAACCAGAAACCATTCAGTACAACTTTCATATCTTGATGAATTACCTGACCAATCCTTTTAGTCAGGTCCTAGAGATGCCAGATTTTCGTTCGTCAGCAGCTGGTCTGCACCACTTTGAGGTGGTCAAGAACCTCTTTCACTTGGTTCAGCTAGTAGCTCTAGTGACACTTCCAAGTTTCTATTTCTTTGTCAATAAGATTGTAAAAAAGGGCTTTTTATCTTTATTTAGTAAAGGGCTCCTGACCCTAGTGGTTTTTCCTTTGCTGATTGGACTTGGGGGAGTTTTGATTGGTTTTGACCAATTCTTTACTCTTTTCCATCAAATTCTCTTTGTGGGAGATGATACCTGGCTTTTTGACCCATCCAAGGATCCAGTTATTCTGATTTTACCAGAGACTTTCTTCCTTCATGCTTTCCTCCTCTTTTTTGCCCTCTATGAAAGCTTCTTTGGCTATCTTTATCTGAAAAGTCGTAAGAAGTGAATTGAAAGCTGTTTTTAATTTGTATATATAAAAATGCATATGATTTAAAGCTATCCTTAAGAGTGAATTAAGCAAATCCAATTGTGTCAATCGTTCGCAAACAGTCTATTTTTCTTGAAAAAATAGGCTTTTTTTCTAAAAATCTCTAGTCAAGCGCTTTATTTTTTTGTATAATAGAAGTAGCAAAGTATAGATAAGAAGAGAAAAGCATGATTACACTATTTCTATCACCGAGCTGTACATCATGTCGTAAGGCTAAGGCCTGGTTAGAAAAACATAAGGTTCCCTTTGTGGAACACAATATTATGACCAGTCCTTTAACAAGAAAAGAATTGCAACACATCCTTTCCTTGACCGAAAATGGTACTGATGACATCATTTCAACTCGTTCAAAAATTTTTCAAAAATTGAATATTGATGTAGAGAGTATTTCGGTATCGGAATTGCTTCATTTGATTGAGCAGTATCCTAGTCTTTTGCGTCGTCCAATTATTATCGATGCAAAACGTATGCAGATCGGTTTTAATGAAGATGAGATTCGTGCTTTTCTCCCTCGTAGTTACCGTAAGCAAGAACTAAAAGAAGCAAGAATGAGAGCTGGTATTAGTTAATGAACAAACAGTATAGTTACCCACTAGATTTGTCGTGGAGCACTGAAGAACTTGCTTCAGTGCTTTCTTTTTTTAATGATGTTGAAGCTGCCTATGAAGGCAAGGTAGAGGCTAAAAAGTTACTGGACTCCTATAAGGGGTTCAAGGCGGTCGTGCCAAGTAAGAGCGAAGAGAAGCGTTTGGGACGAGAATTTGAAACGGTTAGTGGCTATTCGCTTTACCGAGCAGTTCAGGCTGCCAAGGAAAAAGGGGAAGGAAAGATTTCTCTTGGAAAGTAAATTTGAATTTGCCAAAGAGCTTGTTAAGAAGGCGGGCCAGTACATACTTGACCATATGCAGGAAGACTTGCGCGTTGAGACCAAGTCCTCTCCGACAGATTTGGTGACCAGACTGGACAAGGAAGTTCAGGAACTCTTGGTTGGTGAAATTCTATCCCGTTATCCTGAGGATAAGATTTGTGCTGAAGAAGGGTGTCTGCGAGCTTCAGTTCAAGAGGGCAAGGTTTGGGTCATTGATCCCATTGATGGGACCAATAATTTTGTCGCCCAGCAGGAAGATTTTGCTGTCATGATGGCTTATTTTGAAAATGGTCGAGGACAGTTTGGATTGATTTATGATGTGGTCAAGGGGGATTGTTATCACGGTGGTGGATCCTTTCCAGTTTGTCGAAACGATAAGCCCCTAGCTCCTTTTAAAGCCAAACCACTTGGAGATTTTCTCATTGCAGGGAATAGTGGCATGCTGGAAACCAACGAATGGGGGCTGGCTGATTTGAGTCGAGCAGTTCTTGGTGTTCGTGTCTATGGGAGTGCGGCCATTAGTTTTGCCAAGATTTTGTCAGGGCATTTATTGACCTATGTCACCTATCTGCAACCATGGGATTATGCTGCGGCTAGTATTTTAGGGGAAAGTCTGGGCTATCGGGTTGTGACCCTATCTGGTCAACCGCTTGATTTTCAAACCAGACAACCGGTCATGATGCTACCTCTTGAGATGCAGGAGGAAATTCAGTCCTATATTTACGAAAGGAAAAGAACTTAAATGCAATTTCCAGAAGGATTTGTTGAAAAATATGAAGAGATACTAGGAGATGAGGCAAGAGATTTTCTTGCCTCTTTTGAGGAGGAAGCGGTTTCGGCCTTTCGGATCAATCCTTTAAAAGAAGCGCCGATTCCCTTTTCTAATCCCATTCCTCAAACCCCTTGGGGTCACTATGGGAAGGTTTCAGGGAAATCGCCTGAGCATGCTACAGGTTTGGTTTATTCGCAGGAACCCGCTGCCCAGATGGTGGCTCAGGTAGCCCAGCCCAGTCCTGGTATGAAGGTTTTGGACTTGGCTGCTGCACCGGGTGGTAAATCAACTCAATTAGCAGCCTATCTAGCAGGGGAGGGTCTTCTCGTTTCCAATGAAATTTCAAGCAAACGAGCTAAGATTTTAGTAGAAAACATGGAGAGATTTGGAGCGACAAATGTTGTGGTGACCAATGAATCTGCTGACCGCTTGGCCAAGGTTTTTAAAGGCTATTTTGACCTCATTGTCCTTGATGCCCCGTGCTCTGGTGAAGGAATGTTTCGTAAGCAACCAGACGCTATGGATTATTGGAGTCTCGATTATCCGAGTCAATGCGCTAGCTTGCAAAGAGAAATTTTAGCAGATGCAGTGACCATGCTTGCAGAAGGTGGCCGTCTGGTTTATTCAACCTGTACCTGGGCACCTGAGGAAAACGAAGAGATTGTCAATTGGTTGCTGGAGGAGTATGATTTTGACTTGTTGCCAGTAGAGCATATCAATGGAATGGTAGCTGGTATTGACCTGCCAGAAACGGCTCGGATGTACCCTCATCATTTTAAGGGAGAGGGTCAGTTTGTAGCTCATCTACAGTTTAAGGGTGATAATCCAGCTCCTAAATTTAAGGCAAGTAAGAGCAATCTCAGCCGAGAACAAGTTGTCTTGTGGCAGGAATTTGCCCAAAAACACCTAAAAATCAATCTATCAGGTATCTTGCAGACGTTTGGAGATCAGCTTTATCTCTTGCCAGAACTTTTGCCAGATTTAGGGAAACTCAAGATTGCTCGCAATGGACTGCATCTAGGGACCTTTAAGAAGAAACGCTTTGAGCCTAGTTTTGCTCTTGGTCTAGCCTTGAAACCGAGTCAGGTCAAGCAGTCGGTTGAAATTGACCAAGAAGAGTTTGTAAAGTATGTGGCTGGAGAAACTGTTCAGCTGGCAGAAAGTCTGCCAAATGGTTGGTACCAAGTTTTGGTTCAAGGCAATGGTTTGGGCTTTGCTAAGGTGACTGGAAATGTTTTGAAAAATTATTTTCCTAAAGGTCTCAGATTCAAGTGAAAATGCTAGTCAAAGTAGCTTGTCTATGTTATAGTGGAAGTATGGATTTTTTTCAAATTGTCTTTCATTTTAAGTCAAAATTGGTGGGAAAGGTAACTGAGCAAATTTCTAGTAAAACTAAGCTAGTAACTTCAGTTGGCTCCCTATTTTCAAAAGAAAAATATAAATAAATTGTTGAAAAAATTCACAGCATTCACCATTATTTTCAAGGAGAAAAACAGTGAAAAAAAGGAAAAAACTCGCTCTATCCCTTGCAGCTCTTTTGCTGGCAGGTTCTTTGGCGGGATGTGCTAGCTGGATTGATCGTGGAGAATCCATGACAGCTGTTGGTTCAACGGCTCTTCAGCCCTTGGTCGAAGCAGCAGCAGATGAATTTGGCTCTATGCACATTGGAAAAACAGTCAACGTCCAAGGTGGAGGATCTGGTACAGGTCTGTCTCAGGTTCAGTCTGGAGCCGTTGATGTAGGAAATTCAGACGTATTTGCCGAGGAAAAAGACGGTATAAACGCATCCGCTCTAGTAGACCACAAGGTTGCTGTAGCGGGCTTGGCAGTGATTGTAAACAAAGAAGTTGACGTTGAAAATCTGACAACTGAACAACTCCGTAGTATCTTCACAGGCCAAGTGACCAACTGGAAAGAGGTTGGTGGGAAAGACCTAGCCATTTCCATTATCAACCGCGCGGCAAGTTCTGGTTCGCGTGCAACCTTTGATAGTGTTATCATGGATGGTCAATCTGCCGTGCAGAGTCAAGAACAGGATTCAAATGGGATGGTCAAAAACATTGTTTCCCAAACACCAGGAGCCATTTCTTACCTAGCCTTTGCCTATGTGGATGACTCGGTGAAACGCATGAAGTTGAATGGCTATGAGCCGATTGCAGAAAATGTTACAAGCAATAACTGGCCTTTGTGGTCTTATGAACACATGTACACCCTAGGTCAACCAAATGAATTGGTGGCAGAATTTCTCAACTTTGTCCTCTCAGATGAAGCGCAAAGCGGAATCGTTAAGGGAATGGGCTATATTTCTGTTAAGGAAATGAAGGTTGAAAAAGATGCTGTAGGAACGGTGACAGCACTAGAAGGGAGTCACTAATGAATCAAGAAGAATTAGCTAAAAAATTACTTTCTCCCTCAAAGAACTCTCGTCTAGAGAAATTAGGAAAAGGCTTGACCTTTGCCTGCCTGTCTTTGATTGTCATCATTGTGGCTATGATTTTGATCTTCGTAGCCCAAAAAGGTTTGTCGACCTTCTTTGTAAATGGGGTTAATATCTTTGATTTCCTCTTTGGCCAAACTTGGAATCCTTCAGGTAAACAATTTGGTGCCCTTCCTATGATTTTGGGTTCCTTTATTGTCACAATCCTATCAGCCCTTATCGCAACTCCTTTTGCCATTGGTGCGGCAGTCTTTATGACAGAAGTATCACCAAAGGGTGCAAAAATCTTGCAACCAGCCATTGAATTGCTAGTTGGGATTCCTTCAGTCGTCTATGGATTTATCGGTTTGCAGGTCGTAGTTCCCTTTGTCCGTAGTGTCTTTGGTGGAACTGGTTTTGGGATTTTGTCAGGGATTTTCGTTCTCTTTGTCATGATTTTACCGACGGTAACCTTTATGACAACGGACAGTTTGCGTGCGGTGCCTCGTCATTACCGCGAAGCTAGTTTGGCTATGGGGGCAACTCGTTGGCAAACTATCTGGCGCGTGACCTTGAAGGCGGCGCGTTCAGGGATTTTTACAGCAGTGGTATTTGGAATGGCGCGTGCCTTTGGTGAGGCCTTGGCCATTCAGATGGTGGTTGGAAACTCAGCCGTAGTCCCAACTTCATTGACAACACCTGCTGCGACCTTAACCTCTGTTTTGACCATGGGTATCGGAAATACCGTTATGGGAACAGTTGATAATAACGTTCTCTGGTCCTTGGCCTTAGTCTTGCTCTTGATGAGTTTGGCCTTCAACAGTGTGATTAAATTGATTACGAAAGAAAGAGGAAAGAAAAACTATGCACGCTAAGAAATTAGATAAAATTGCAACAGCTGTCCTCTACTCGATTGCAGGAATTATCGTTGCCATCTTGGCATCCTTGATTCTTTATATCTTGGTTCGTGGTTTGCCCCACATCTCTTGGTCTTTCTTGACTGGCAAATCCTCTTCTTACCAAGCAGGCGGAGGGATTGGAATTCAGCTCTATAATTCCTTCTTCCTTCTGGTCATTACCTTGATTATCTCTGTGCCTTTATCTATGGGGGCTGGGATTTTCCTAGCTGAATATGCTAAAAAAGGTCCTGTGACCAACTTTGTCAGGACCTGTATTGAAATCTTGTCTTCACTGCCATCAGTGGTTGTAGGTCTCTTTGGTTATTTGATCTTTGTGGTTCAGTTTGAGTATGGATTTTCAATCATTTCAGGTGCCTTGGCCTTGACAGTCTTTAACCTGCCTCAGATGACTCGTAATGTTGAAGACAGCTTGAAACACGTTCACCATACGCAACGTGAGGCTGGCTTGGCCCTTGGGATTTCTCGTTGGGAGACAGTTGTCCATGTTGTCATCCCCGAAGCCCTTCCAGGTATTGTCACTGGGGTTGTCTTGGCCTCTGGTCGTATCTTTGGTGAGGCTGCGGCTCTTATCTATACAGCAGGACAATCCGCTCCAGCCCTTGACTGGTCTAACTGGAATATTCTCAGTGTGACTAGCCCAATCTCTATCTTCCGTCAAGCAGAAACCTTGGCTGTCCATATCTGGAAAGTCAATAGTGAAGGAACTATCCCTGATGGAACCATTGTATCAGCAGGTTCTGCGGCCGTCCTCCTCATCTTTATCCTCATCTTTAACTTTGGAGCTCGCAAACTCGGAAGCTACTTACACAAGAAATTAACCGCTGCCTAAAGGAGAAGCCATGTCAAAATATAATTGGGATGAAAAGCATATCATCACCTTTCCTGAAGAGAAAGTGGCCCTCTCTACTAAGGATTTACATGTTTACTACGGTAAAAATGAATCCATCAAGGGCATCGATATGCAATTTGAAAAAAATAAAATTACGGCCTTAATTGGCCCTTCTGGTTCAGGAAAATCAACCTACCTTCGCAGTCTCAACCGTATGAATGATACCATTGATATTGCCAAGGTCACAGGTCAAATCCTCTACCAAGGAATTGATGTTAACCGTCCAGAAATCAACGTTTATGAGATGCGTAAGCACATTGGAATGGTTTTCCAACGACCAAATCCCTTTGCCAAGTCTATCTACCGCAATATCACTTTTGCCCATGAACGTGCAGGAGTTAAGGACAAGCAAGTCTTGGATGAAATTGTGGAAACTTCTCTCCGTCAAGCTGCCCTTTGGGACCAGGTCAAAGACGATTTGCACAAGTCAGCCTTGACCCTATCAGGTGGTCAGCAGCAACGTCTTTGTATTGCTCGTGCTATCTCTGTTAAACCAGACATCCTCTTGATGGATGAGCCGGCGTCTGCCTTGGATCCGATTGCGACAGCCCAGCTGGAAGAAACCATGCTGGAGTTGAAGAAGGATTTTACCATTATCATCGTGACCCACAGTATGCAGCAGGCTGCGCGTGCTAGTGACTACACAGGATTTTTCTACTTGGGCGACTTGATTGAGTACGATAAGACCTCTAATATTTTCCAAAATGCCAAACTACAGTCAACCAATGACTATGTAACAGGACACTTTGGATAGAAAGGAAACAGTATGACAGAAGCGATTTTACAGGTTTCAGACCTGTCCGTTTACTACAATCAAAAAAAGGCCTTGAATAGTGTTTCCCTATCTTTCCAACCTAAGGAAATTACAGCCTTGATTGGTCCATCTGGATCAGGGAAATCAACCCTCCTAAAGGCTATCAACCGCATGGGGGATCTCAATCCAGAGGTAACCACAACAGGTTCGGTGGTTTACAACGGCCACAACATCTACAGTCCGCGTACAGATACAGTTGAATTGCGGAAGGAAATCGGTATGGTTTTCCAACAGCCAAACCCTTTCCCTATGTCTATCTACGAAAATGTTGTTTACGGGCTTCGTATCAATGGAGTGAAGGACAAGCAGGTTCTGGATGAAGCAGTTGAAAAAGCCTTGCAACGTGCTTCTATCTGGGATGAGGTCAAGGACCGCCTGCATGATTCAGCTATCGGGCTTTCAGGTGGACAACAGCAACGTGTCTGCGTTGCCCGTGTCTTGGCAACCAGTCCTAAAATCATCCTCTTGGATGAACCGACTTCAGCCTTGGACCCTATCTCGGCTGGTAAGATTGAGGAAACCTTGTATGGTCTAAAAGATAAATACACCATGCTCTTGGTCACACGTTCCATGCAACAAGCCTCTCGTATCTCTGACAAGACAGGATTTTTCCTTGATGGAGATTTGATCGAGTTTAACGATACCAAGAAGATGTTCCTCAACCCACAACACAAGGAAACAGAAGATTATATTTCAGGAAAATTTGGATAAGGAGATAAATGATGTTACGTTCTCAATTTGAAGAAGATTTGGAGAAATTGCACAACCAGTTCTACGCTATGGGACAAGAAGTGCTATCCCAAATCAATCGGACAGTGCGTGCCTTTGTTACGCATGACCGTGATTTGGCCAAAGAAGTCATCGAAGACGATGCAGAAGTAAACGAATACGAAGTGAAATTGGAGAAGAAATCATTTGAAATGATTGCCCTTCAACAACCCGTTTCTCAGGACTTACGTACAGTTCTAACCGTCTTGAAGGCTGTATCTGACTTGGAACGTATGGGTGACCATGCCGTTTCCATTGCCAAGGCGGCAATTCGTATGAAAGGGGAGCAACGCATCCCGGCTGTTGAAGAAGAAATCAAGAGAATGGGGCGCGATGTCAAGAACTTCGTCGAAGCAGCCCTTGAACTCTATCTGAATGGTTCAGTAGACAAGGCTTATGAAGTAGCAACCATGGATGAAAAAATCAACCATTACTTTGATAGCATTCGTGATTTGGCTACAGAAGAAATCAAGAAAAATCCTGATGCCATTGTTACAGGTCGTGATTATTTCCAAGTGATTGCCTTCTTGGAACGTATTGGAGACTATGCTAAAAATATCTGTGAATGGGTTGTTTACTTTGAAACAGGTAAGATTGTCGAACTATAAAACAGGTTCATTCTGTATAAAAAGGAGCTTGAAATCAACTGATAGCTCCTTTTCTTGAATGAAAAAAATATTTTTAAGATAAAAATTCAAAAAACACTTGACAAGTAACTTGGATAGCGTTATAATTATACAAAATTAACAGAGAGGTTGTTTATTTATGAAATCAAAAAAATGGATATTTGTTTTATGTAGTTTTCTTGCAAGTTTCTTCTTAGTAGCTTGCCAGTCGGGTTCTAATGGTTCTCAGTCAGCTGTTGAGGCCATTAAGCAAAAGGGGAAATTGGTAGTAGCGACCAGTCCTGACTATGCACCTTTTGAATTCCAATCCTTAGTTGACGGGAAAAATCAGGTTGTCGGTGCGGATATTGACATGGCACAAGCTATCGCTGACGAACTTGGGGTGAAGTTAGAAATTTCAAGCATGAGTTTTGACAATGTTTTGACTAGTCTTCAAACTGGTAAGGTTGACCTAGCAGTTGCGGGAATTAGCGCTACTGACGAGAGAAAAGAAGTCTTTGATTTTTCAATCCCTTACTATGAGAACAAGATTAGTTTCTTGGTTCGTAAGTCTGATGTAGAAAAATACAAGGATTTAACTAGCCTTGAAAGTGCTAATATTGCAGCCCAAAAAGGGACTGTTCCAGAAGCTATGGTCAAGGAACAATTGCCAAAAGCTCAATTAACTTCCCTAACTAATATGGGTGAAGCTGTTAATGAATTACAGGCTGGAAAAGTAGATGCTGTTCATATGGATGAGCCAGTTGCCCTTAGCTACGCTGCTAAAAATGCCGACCTAGCTGTTGCAACCGTCAGCTTGAAGATGAAGGACGGCGAAGCCAATGCAGTTGCCCTTAGAAAAAATAGTGCTGATTTGAAAGAAGTGGTGGACAAGGTCATCCAAAAACTCAAGGATGACGGTACCTACCAAAAATATCTTGAAAAAGCAGCAAGCCTAACAGAAGTTGAAGAATAATACTCAATGAAANNACTGACGAAGTCAGTTACATATATCTACGGTAAGGCGACGCTGACGTGGTTTGAAGAGATTTTCGAAGAGTATAAGAAAAAAGCAGAGTTGGAAGTCAGTCCAATTCTGCTTTTAAATAGTCTAAAACTTTTTTTAGATTGTCTAGGTCAACCTTGGCAAATTGATAAGGACAGGTGCTTAAATAGGCCTCTTCAAAGAAGTCCAAGCCCAGTTGACTGTGTTTGAGACTGGCGATTTTAGGATACTGTCTGAGGTCTAGCAATAAACCATCGTGTAGGGGAAAGTGAGGGAGGTGACAAGGAGTGTTAGCTAGTCTTTCCTCGAGTTGTTTTTGGTAAGTTTCCTGATTGGCCAAGCGAGCTAGCCGATTTTTCTCAAACAGTTGACTGTCAATATAGAGTGACAGGGCCTTTTGCATGATGAGGTTGCTGTCGTAGTCAAGGATATTTTTGTAGGCCACAAAGGCTTCCTTAATAGCATTTGGAAGAATGAGTGCTGTTATCCGCAGGGCTGGAAAGAGGCTGGTTGAGAAGGACTTGATATAAATGACGCGCTCCTCTGTATCTAGATAGTGGAAGGTCTGGCCCTTTTTAGAGTCCAAATCCCCCAGATAGTCGTCCTCTACGATATAGACCCCATATTTGGCAGCTAAGTCAAGAATAGCCCGTTTGTCCTGCTCTGAATAGGAATGTCCCAGAGGATAGTGAAAACGAGGAATGGTATAGAAAAACTTAATTTTTCCTGTTTTGAAGTGGCCTTCCAGCTCCTCCAAGTCAATCCCATCAATGCCTCGTTCAATCGTTTGATAGTCCAGACCTTGAGCAATCAAGAGGCGATTCATCCGATGGTAGGTCGGCTGTTCCACCAAGATTTCCTTGGCTTGGCTAGGAAAGGAAATTTGAGAAAGGATAAACAAGGCTTGCTGGGTTCCAGAAGTCAATACCAACTGGTCTGCCTTGCAGTAGAGAGCTTGGTCAAAGAGGAGTTTATGAATGGATTGTCTTAAGTCTTCTAATCCTTCTTGGTTGTCATAGTAGTTGAAGAGGTAGTTTTCCCGACCAATCAAGGTTTCATTGATACAGAGTCGGAAATCGTCATAGGCACTGGCATGTTCGTCAGTGACTTCGATTTCTAGATCCTGGTGTTGCCCTTGTTCTAGGACATAGTAACCACTCTGGGGCTTGGCATAGAGGTATTGTTCGTGCCGTAATTCCAACAAGGCTCGCTGAATGGTGTCCTTGCTACAGTGAAAGTGAAGGCTCAGTTGACGGATAGAAGGCAGGCGGCTACCCGTCGGAAATCGTCCAGACTCGATGCCATTTTTCAGATAGGAAACGACCTCTTGGTACTTGCTTTGTTTCTTCATTCCAGACCTCCCTTGATTTTGTTACATTGTACCCTTTTTTTTCTTTCTTGGCAATGTCTAAGGTGTTTCTCTCGTTCACATCTAAGAGCAAATGTGGTATACTTAGGAGTAACATTTATAGAATAATACTCTTCGAAAATCTCTTCAAACCAGGTCAGCTTCGCCTTGTCGTAGACATGGTTACTGACTTCGTCA
>NZ_VMLI01000014.1:32404-141438 GCF_013276625.1 Streptococcus sp. 9903
AGTGCTTTGAGCAACCTGCGGCTCGCTTCCTAGTTTGGTCTTTGATTTTCATTGAGTATAACAGACAAGAAAGTGAATGGATAAGAACGTGCAGGAACCAGTGAAATTATTTCAATACAATACCCTTGGAGCCTTGATGGCTGGCCTTTATGGTGGTACTATGACAGTAGGAGAATTGCTAGAGCATGGTGACCTTGGTTTGGGAACCTTGGATTCTATTGATGGAGAATTGATTGTCTTAGATGGCAAGGCCTATCAGGCCAAAGGCTCAGGAGAACAACCAGAAATTGTAGAAGTGTCACCAGATGCCCTTATTCCTTACGCAGCAGTGGTACCACACCAGGCAGAGGTCATTTTCCGTCAGCGCTTTGAGATGACGGACAAGGAGTTGGAAGAACGAATTGAGTCTTATTATGATGGGGAAAATCTTTTCCGCTCTATCAAGATTCGGGGGGAATTTTCGCATATGCATGTGCGTATGATTCCTAAGTCAACACCAGATACCAAGTTTGCTGAGGTCGCAACCCATCAACCTGAATATAGTTGTGATAATGTGGCGGGAACCATCGTTGGTTTCTGGACGCCAGAGATTTTTCATGGTGTCAGTGTGGCAGGCTATCATCTACACTTCATCTCAGATGACTTGACCTTCGGTGGGCATGTTATGGACTTTGTCATCAAGGAAGGCATTATCGAGGTAGGAGCAGTTGACCAGTTGGACCAACGTTTCCCAGTCCAAGACCGTCAATACTTGTTTGCTAAGTTCAATGTTGACGAGATGAAAAAAGATATTGAAAAGGCGGAATAGGAGAAGAAAATGACCATTCATATTATCATTACCATGGTGCTGTTGCTAGCTTTTCTGTTTGGGAGCATTTGGTATGCCAAAAAGAAATACCAGATCAATCTAGCTGTTTTGGGCTTGGGGGCTGTTGCCTTCTTTGTCTCTTCACAGATTTTGGAAAAACTGGTGCATATCTTGGTTTTGCATCCTCAAAAAGACGGTAGTATTGCCCTCTTGCAGGATCATCCGCTTGTCTATATCATTTATGGTCTAGCCATGGCAGCATTTTTTGAGGAAACAGCTCGCCTTATTTTTTTCAAATGGTTGGAGAAAAAGAGAAGTTTGGAAAAGGCAGATGCCTTGGCCTATGGCTTGGGGCATGGTGGCTTGGAGTTGATTTTCCTAGGCCTTACTAGTTTGATCAATCTCTACATCGTTCTTTCGGCAGTTCAAACGCAAAATCCACAGATTATGCAATTACTGTCTGAAAATATGTTGAAAACCATCCAGTCGCTATCAATCTGGCAGATTTATTTGCTTGGTTTTGAGCGAATCTTGGCGCTAGGTTTCCAATTACTTTTGACAGTTTGGGTTTACCAAGCTATTCGCCAGAAGAAATGGATTTATCTCCTAGCAGCCTATGGCCTACATGCCTTCTTTGATCTGGCACCATCTCTAGTCCAAGTTGGCTGGTTGACAAATCCAGCCTTGGTTGAAGTGGTCCTAGCACTTGAACTTGTTCTGGTTGCCTATGGAACAAAGGCAATCTTTTGCAAAAAATCATAAGAAAAGGGGGAAACCTCTTTTTCTTATGCAAAAACCAAACGAGATTTTTTTAGGGTCGTCAAATGGTCTTAAAAATGGTATAATGGAATGAATTTTGTAAAAGGAAGAGTGACATGTCTGTAAGAGAAAAAATGCTTGAAATCTTAGAAGGAATTGATATCCGTTTTAAGGAACCCTTGCATAGCTATAGTTATACAAAAGTAGGTGGAGAGGCTGATTATTTGGTCTTTCCACGAAATCGTTTTGAGTTGGCGCGCGTTGTTAAATTTGCCAATCAAGAAAATATTCCTTGGATGGTTCTTGGGAATGCCAGTAACATTATCGTTCGTGATGGTGGGATTCGTGGATTTGTCATCTTGTGTGACAAGCTCAATAATGTTTCTGTTGATGGCTATACCATCGAAGCTGAAGCAGGGGCTAACTTGATTGAGACAACTCGCATTGCCCTTCGTCATAGCTTGACGGGTTTTGAGTTTGCTTGTGGCATTCCTGGAAGCGTTGGTGGTGCTGTCTTTATGAATGCGGGTGCCTATGGTGGCGAGATTGCTCACATCTTGCAGTCTTGTAAGGTCT
Source organism: Streptococcus sp. 9903 (assembly GCF_013276625.1). Classification (NCBI taxonomy): domain Bacteria; kingdom Bacillati; phylum Bacillota; class Bacilli; order Lactobacillales; family Streptococcaceae; genus Streptococcus; species Streptococcus sp. 9903. The sequence continues at coordinate 34,548 of NZ_VMLI01000014.1, forward strand.
TGACCAAGGATGGAGAAATAGAGACCCTGTCTGCTAAAGATTTGGCTTTTGGTTACCGCCACTCAGCCATTCAAGAGTCTGGTGCAATTGTCTTGTCAGCTAAATTTGCCCTTGCTCCAGGAACCCATCAGGTTATCAAGCAAGAAATGGACCGCTTGACGCACCTACGTGAACTCAAGCAACCTTTGGAATATCCATCTTGTGGTTCGGTCTTTAAGCGTCCAGTAGGGCATTTTGCAGGTCAATTAATTTCAGAAGCTGGCTTGAAAGGTTATCGTATCGGTGGTGTTGAAGTGTCTGAAAAGCACGCAGGATTTATGATCAATGTCGCAGATGGAACAGCCAAAGACTACGAAGACTTGATTGAGTCTGTGATTGAAAAAGTCAAGGAACACTCTGGCGTTACTCTTGAGAGAGAAGTCCGTATTTTAGGTGAAAGCAAGTAGGAAGCTGTAGTTGAAAAGCTGCTACTATGTCATGGAAAGGGGGTGAAAGCCTATCGTTAGTGCAGAAGAATGTAGGCAGTTCAATCTCCTACACGAGGTAGTGGCGGCCTGACAGAGCCCTGATCTGTTAATCTATGAAAAAGAAGGAATAAATGACAATTGAAAAAACCAATTATTGAATTCAAAAACGTCTCTAAAGTTTTTGAAGACAGCAACACCAAGGTTCTCAAAGATATCAACTTTGAGTTGGAAGAAGGGAAATTCTACACCCTTCTAGGCGCATCTGGTTCAGGGAAATCAACCATCCTAAACATTATTGCAGGTTTACTGGATGCGACGACAGGAGATATTTTGCTGGACGGTATCCGCATCAATGACATCCCAACCAACAAGCGAGACGTCCATACGGTCTTCCAATCTTATGCCTTGTTTCCACATATGAATGTGTTTGAAAATGTTGCCTTTCCACTTCGCTTGCGTAAGATCGACAAGAAAGAAATCGAGAAACGCGTAGCGGAAGTTCTCAAGATGGTTCAGTTGGAAGGTTATGAAAAACGTTCCATCCGTAAACTCTCTGGAGGACAACGTCAGCGTGTGGCTATTGCCCGTGCCATCATCAACCAACCTCGTGTGGTCTTGTTGGACGAGCCTCTGTCAGCGCTGGACTTGAAATTAAGAACAGACATGCAGTATGAACTGCGTGAACTACAACAACGCTTGGGTATTACCTTTGTCTTTGTCACTCACGATCAGGAAGAAGCCCTTGCCATGAGTGACTGGATTTTCGTTATGAATGATGGTGAGATTGTCCAGTCTGGAACACCAGTGGACATCTACGATGAGCCAATTAACCACTTTGTTGCCACCTTTATCGGTGAGTCAAATATCTTGCCAGGAACCATGATTGAGGACTACTTGGTTGAGTTTAACGGCAAACGCTTTGAAGCAGTCGATGGTGGGATGAAGCCAAATGAACCTGTTGAGGTCGTGATTCGTCCAGAGGACTTGCGTATTACCCTTCCTGAAGAAGGCAAGCTCCAAGTTAAGGTTGATACCCAGCTCTTCCGTGGGGTGCACTATGAAATTATCGCCTATGACGAACTTGGAAATGAATGGATGATCCACTCAACCCGTAAGGCCATTGTGGGTGAGGAAATCGGTCTGGACTTTGAACCAGAAGACATCCACATCATGCGTCTCAACGAAACCGAGGAAGAGTTCGATGCCCGTATCGAAGAATACGTGGAAATTGAAGAGCAAGAAGCAGGTCTGATCAATGCAATCGAGGAGGAAAGAGATGAAGAAAACAAGCTCTAAACTCTTTGTAGTGCCCTACATGCTCTGGATTGCCCTCTTTGTCCTTGCACCCTTGGTCTTGATTTTCGGACAATCCTTTTTCAACATTGAAGGCCAGTTTAGTTTAGAAAATTATAAATCTTACTTTGCGTCACAAAACTTGACCTACCTCAAAATGAGTTTCAACTCTGTACTCTATGCAGGAATTGTGACCTTTGTGACCTTGCTTATCAGCTATCCGACAGCCCTCTTTTTGACCCGTCTCAAGCACCGTCAACTCTGGCTCATGCTGATTATCCTGCCGACATGGATCAATTTGCTCCTCAAGGCCTATGCCTTTATCGGGATTTTTGGTCAAAATGGCTCTATTAACCAATTCTTGGAATTCATCGGAATTGGTTCACAGCAGTTGCTCTTTACCGATTTCTCCTTTATTTTTGTCGCAAGCTACATCGAGCTTCCCTTTATGATTTTGCCAATCTTCAATGTTTTGGACGATATGGATAACAACCTCATCAATGCCAGCTATGATCTCGGTGCGACCAAATGGGAAACCTTCCGCCATGTCATCTTCCCTCTGTCTATGAACGGAGTGCGAAGTGGAGTTCAGTCTGTCTTTATCCCCAGCTTGAGTCTCTTCATGCTGACCCGTTTGATTGGTGGGAACCGCGTTATCACCTTGGGAACGGCTATTGAACAGAATTTCCTAACCAATGACAACTACGGTATGGGTTCAACCATCGGTGTAATTCTCATCCTGACTATGTTCATCACCATGTGGGTGACCAAGGAAAGGAGAGAACGATGAAAAAATTTGCCAACCTTTATCTGGGACTGGTTTTTCTTGTCCTCTACCTGCCTATCTTTTACTTGATTGGCTACGCCTTTAATGCAGGAAACGACATGAACAGCTTTACAGGCTTTAGCTTGAGCCATTTTAAAACCATGTTTGGCGATGGTCGTCTCATGTTGATTGTGACTCAGACCTTTTTCTTGGCCTTTCTATCAGCCTTGATAGCGACCATTATCGGGACTTTTGGAGCTATTTACATCTACCAGTCTCGTAAGAAATACCAAGAAGCCTTTCTATCACTCAATAATATCCTCATGGTTGCGCCTGATGTTATGATTGGTGCTAGCTTCTTGATTCTCTTTACTCAACTCAAGTTTTCACTTGGCTTTTTGACCGTTCTTTCTAGTCACGTGGCCTTCTCCATTCCTATCGTGGTCTTGATGGTTTTGCCTCGACTCAAGGAAATGAATGGCGACATGATTCATGCGGCCTATGACCTTGGTGCCAGTCAATTTCAGATGTTCAAGGAAATCATGCTTCCTTATCTGACTCCGTCTATCATTGCAGGTTATTTCATGGCCTTCACCTATTCGCTAGATGACTTTGCCGTGACCTTCTTTGTAACGGGAAATGGCTTTTCAACCCTGTCAGTTGAAATTTACTCTCGTGCTCGTAAAGGGATTTCGCTTGAAATCAATGCCCTGTCTGCCCTTGTCTTTCTCTTTAGTATTATCCTAGTGGTTGGATATTACTTTATCTCACGTGAGAAGGAGGAGCAAGCATGAAAAAACTCTATTCATTTTTAGCAGGAATTGCAGCCATTATCCTGGTCTTGTGGGGAATTGCGACGCATTTAGACAGTAAAATCAATAGTCGAGATAGTCAAAAACTGGTTATCTATAACTGGGGTGACTATATCGATCCAGAACTCTTGGAGAAATTCACAGAAGAAACAGGAATCCAAGTACAGTACGAGACCTTTGATTCCAACGAAGCCATGTATACCAAGATCAAGCAGGGTGGAACGACCTACGATATTGCTATCCCAAGCGAATACATGATTAACAAGATGAAGGACGAAGACCTCTTGGTACCGCTTGACTATTCAAAACTTGAAGGTCTTGAAAATATCGGACCAGAGTTCCTCAACCAGTCCTTTGACCCAGGCAATAAATTCTCCATTCCTTATTTCTGGGGAACCTTGGGAATTGTTTACAATGAAACCATGGTCGATCAAGCGCCTGAGCATTGGGATGATCTCTGGAAGCCAGAGTATAAGAACTCTATCATGCTCTTTGATGGGGCGCGTGAGGTGCTGGGACTGGGGCTTAACTCGCTGGGCTACAGCCTCAACTCCAAGGATACCCAGCAGTTAGAAGAGACAGTTGATAAGCTCTACAAATTGACTCCAAATATCAAGGCTATTGTGGCGGATGAGATGAAGGGCTATATGATTCAGAACAATGCTGCTATCGGCGTGACCTTCTCTGGTGAAGCCAGCCAAATGCTGGAGAAAAATGAAAATCTACGCTATGTGGTTCCGACCGAGGCCAGCAACCTTTGGTTTGACAATATGGTCATTCCCAAAACAGTCAAAAATCAAGATGCAGCCTATGCCTTTATCAACTTTATGTTGAAACCCGAAAATGCCCTCAAAAATGCAGAGTATGTCGGCTATTCAACACCAAACCTACCAGCTAAGGAACTGCTCCCAGAGGAGAAAAAAGAAGACAAGGCCTTCTATCCTGATGCTGAAACCATGAAACACCTAGAAGTTTATGAAAAATTTGACCATAAATGGACAGGAAAATATAGCGACCTCTTCCTACAGTTTAAAATGTATCGGAAGTAGGAGTAGAACGTAAGAAAACGAATCAGTTAAGCTGGTTCGTTTTTTTATGTAAAAGGTAATTTTTGTAACTGTATGTTTTTCTATGATAGTTGCTTATTTTCTTGCCTAGTAGTATACTAATCTTAACCTTACAGAAAGCGGTAACAAATAATGAAAATATCTACTTTTTTCAAAAAAAGTTTCTGGCCAACCTTTTTGACTGTTCAGCAAACATATATACTATTTTATCTAAAGGATGGTTTGGATCGACAATACCTAACAACTGAGTCTATATATTTGGTGATAGGAAACTTTATATTTGCAAATATTTGCGTAGCTATCTTTAGCAATTCGAAAACTTGGGATAAAAGTTGGGATAAAAAGAAAAATGGCAGTAAGAAAAAATATATCCTGAAAAAGTAATCTGAGATGTAGGGAATTGGTCTGATTCAATGGAGATCATTTCCAGTTGACGCAAGCTTAAAAAAACGGTATAATAAGAAAGTTGAGAATTGATTTTCAATCAACTTAGTCCAGAGAAATGGCGGTGCTGCGAGCCATCTAAGCTAGGAAGTCATGCTACTCAATCATACAATTGCATAAGAATAAGAGAATGACAAGTTCATTGAATGAAGGTGGTACCGCGGTTTTTTCGCCCTTCGTGATATGAGCTTGTCTTTTGGTTTTTGGAGGTGTTGAGGAAAACATTTCTTGTCAAACAAAAGTTTCGTCTTGGAGGCGAACGTTTCGCTATCAAGGACGACAGGGGAGAAATCGCCTATCAGGTGGAGGGATCATTTTTTAAGATTCCCAAAACTTTTACCATCTATGATGCGGCTGGTGAACAAGTCAGTCAGATCAGTAAAGAAATCTTGACCTTGCTTCCTCGTTTTGAGATTCAGCTTCGGGATGGCTCGAGTTTTGTCATTCGTAAGAAGTTGACCTTCTGGCGAGATAAGTATGAGTTTGATAATCTAGGTCTTCGTATCGAGGGCAATATCTGGGATTTGGATTTCAAATTGCTGGATGATCGCGATCAGTTGATTGCGGAAATTAAGAAGGAACTCTTCCATTTGACCTCTACCTATACCATAACGGTTCTGGAGGACGCTTATGCAGACCTAGTCATTTCCCTCTGTGTTGCGATTGACTATGTGGAAATGCTGGAAAGCCAATCACATTAAACAAGTAAATAAGGAGACAATATGAAACAACTATCTAGTGCACAAGTACGCCAAATGTGGCTTGATTTCTGGGCGACCAAAGGTCACTCTGTAGAACCATCAGTGAGCTTGGTTCCTGTAAATGACCCAACACTTTTGTGGATCAACTCTGGGGTAGCAACCCTTAAGAAATACTTTGACGGAACCATCATCCCTGAAAATCCACGAATTACCAATGCCCAAAAAGCCATCCGTACCAACGATATTGAAAACGTAGGGAAGACTGCACGTCACCATACCATGTTTGAAATGTTGGGGAACTTCTCTATCGGTGATTACTTCCGTGACGAAGCCATCACTTGGGCTTATGAGCTTTTGACAAGCCCTGAGTGGTTTGACTTCCCAGCTGAAAAACTTTACATGACCTACTATCCAGATGATAAAGATTCATACAACCGCTGGATTGAAGTAGGAGTGGACCCAAGTCACTTGATTCCAATCGAGGACAACTTCTGGGAAATCGGTGCAGGACCTTCTGGACCAGATACAGAAATCTTCTTTGACCGTGGAGAAGCCTTTGACCCAGAAAATATCGGACTTCGCCTGCTTGCAGAAGATATTGAAAACGACCGTTATATCGAAATCTGGAACATCGTTTTGTCACAATTTAACGCAGACCCTGCTGTTCCTCGTAGCGAATACAAGGAATTGCCACACAAGAACATTGATACGGGCGCTGGTTTGGAGCGTTTGGTGGCAGTTATCCAAGGGGCTAAGACAAACTTTGAAACGGACCTCTTCATGCCAATCATTCGTGAAGTGGAGAAATTGTCTGGTAAGGTCTATGACCAGGATGGCGACAACATGAGCTTTAAGGTTATCGCTGACCACATCCGTTCCCTTTCATTTGCTATCGGTGATGGTGCCCTTCCAGGAAATGAAGGTCGTGGGTACGTCCTTCGTCGTCTTCTCCGTCGTGCTTCTATGCATGGTCAAAAACTGGGTATCAACGAGCCTTTCCTTTACAAACTGGTTCCAACTGTTGGAAAAATCATGGAAAGCTACTACCCAGAAGTGCTTGAAAAACGTGACTTTATTGAAAAAATCGTTAAGAGCGAGGAAGAGTCATTTGCTCGTACCCTACACTCAGGTCAACACTTTGCCCAAGGTATCGTAGCAGACTTGAAAGAAAAAGGACAATCTGTCATCGCTGGTTCAGATGTCTTTAAACTTTACGACACTTATGGATTCCCAGTTGAACTGACTGAAGAAATCGCTGAAGAAGCTGGCATGACTGTAGACCGTGAAGGTTTTGAAGCAGCCATGAAAGAACAGCAAGAACGCGCGCGCGCCTCAGCTGTTAAAGGTGGTTCAATGGGTATGCAAAATGAAACCCTTCAAAACATCACTGTAGAAAGTGTCTTCAACTACAATGCTAGCCAATTGTCTTCTAAATTGGTGGCTATCGTGGCTGACAATGCAAAAGTAGAAGCTGTGTCAGAAGGAACTGCCTCACTTATCTTTGCGGAAACGCCATTCTACGCTGAAATGGGTGGACAGGTCGCTGACCACGGACAAATCTTGGATGAGTCAGGTAAGGTTGTGGCTACTGTAACAAATGTTCAAAAAGCACCAAACGGACAAGCTCTTCACACTGTTGAAGTCCTTGCACCGCTTGCCTTGAACCAAGAATATACCTTGGCAATTGATACAAATCGTCGTCACCGTGTTATGAAAAACCACACTGCGACTCACTTGCTTCACGCTGCCCTTCATAATATCCTTGGAAACCATGCAACACAAGCAGGATCTCTTAACGAAGTTGAATTCCTTCGCTTTGACTTTACCCACTTCCAAGCTGTGACTGCTGAAGAATTGCGTGCCATTGAGCAGCAAGTCAATGAAAAAATCTGGGAAGCTCTTGAAGTGAAGACAGTTGAAACGGATATTGACACTGCCAAAGAAATGGGAGCTATGGCTCTCTTTGGTGAGAAATACGGCAAGGAAGTCCGTGTTGTTACTATCGGTGACTACTCTATCGAGCTTTGTGGTGGTACCCACGTTGGCAACACTTCTGAAATTGGTCTTTTCAAGATTGTCAAAGAAGAAGGTATCGGATCAGGAACTCGCCGTATTTTAGCAGTGACTGGTAAGGAAGCCTTTGAAGCCTACCGTGAACAAGAAGATGCTCTTAAAGCTGTCGCAGCAACCTTGAAAGCACCACAAGTCAAGGAGGTGCCTCATAAAGTAGAAGGGCTTCAAGAACAACTTCGTCAATTGCAAAAAGAAAATGCTGAGTTGAAGGAAAAAGCCGCAGCAGCTGCCGCAGGCGATATCTTCAAGAACGTTAAGGAAGTCAACGGTCACCGTTACATTGCTAGCCAAGTGTCTGTATCTGATGCTGGTGCCCTTCGTACTTTTGCGGATAAATGGAAACAAAAAGACTACTCTGATCTTCTTGTCCTAGTTGCCGCTATCGGTGACAAAGTCAATGTCCTTGTAGCAAGCAAGACAAAAGACCTTCATGCAGGAAACCTTGTCAAAGAATTAGCACCAATCGTCGATGGACGTGGTGGTGGTAAACCAGACATGGCCATGGCAGGGGGAAGCAACCAAGCTAAGATCCAAGAATTGTTGGATGCAGTAGCAGGTAAATTGTAATCAAGCAAAGATCTATCCATTTGGGTAGGTCTTTTTGTGAATGCAAAAAAGCCAAATCCCCTTGGACCTGGCTTGATTATCATTAGCTATTAGATTGTATTGGCTGCCCAGACACTTACGGATTTAGCTGAGACTGAGAATTGTCCATAACCTTCCTCATCGATTGTAACTTGATCTTGGTGGTTTTCAAGTAAATCTACAAAGGTTTGGTTAGCCCATTCTTGGCCGACAAACATTGACTTGCTGTTTTCTTGGTCATTTGAGATGAGGACTGCGATTGGGGCTTGATTTTCAGCACCTGAACGTACCCAACCGATACAGTTAGGGTCATCAAAGTAGTCTGTTTGCTCTCCATAGGCCAAATCTTTTCGGATGGCTAGGAGGCGGTCAAGGACTTCTTTGAAATCTTCTTGAGCATATTGCCCTGAAATCCCATAGTAGTCGCCGTAAAAGACACATGGAAGGCCATTTTGGCGTAACAGAATGAGGGCATAGGCTGCTGGTTTGAACCATTCTTCAACAGTAGACTCAAGAGCCTGTCCTCGTTGTGTATCGTGGTTGTCGACAAAAGTCACAGCCTTGTCAGGCTTGAGTTCAACCAGGCTATCTGTGAAAATACCACGAAGGTCATAGTTGGAACCTGCTCGGCTAGCATCAAAGAGATTCTGGTGGAGACGAACATCGACAAGGTCAAAGCGTTCTTCCGTTTTTTCAAGATAGTCCAGATTGGCTTCCTTGTCTGGATTCCAAAATTCACCAAAAACATAGAAATCCTCACCGTATTTTTCCTTCATATCGCGGATAAAATTGCTCATGAAGAAAGAGTCAATGTGCTTAACGGCATCCAAACGGAAACCAGCAATACCAGTCGTCTCCATGAACCAGTCAGTCCAGTCATAGATATTTTTGATAACTTCAGGATGCTTAAAGTCTAGGTCGGCATACATGAGGTAGTCGTAGTTACCATTTTCGTTATCGACCAATTCCTCATTTGCCCAGCCCTTGTTGTCCCCTTGGATGAGATAAATCCCAGACTTACGGCGTTTTGCATCATAGTCAGTACCTGTGAAGTGGTACCAGTGCCAGTGGAAGTCATTGTAGGTATCGTGGCGACCATCGAAGGTAAAGCTAGTCCAGCCATTGATGGTGAAAGGTTCTCCAAGTTCGACTGTACGGTCTACAGGATCCACTTCGATGACCTGAAAGGCTTCCATGTGATCAGCCGCCGCCTTGTGATTGAGCACCACATCGGCCATAGGTTGAATTCCCTGTGCTTTTAGGGCTTGAATGGCTTGAAGATAGTCTTCTTTGAAACCATACTTGGTACGGACTGTCCCTTTTTGGTTGAACTCTCCTAGGTCGAATAAGTCATAGACCCCATAGCCTACATCTTTTTCATTGGTAGCCTTGAAAGCTGGTGGCATCCAGACATGGCTGATACCGAGATTAGCTAGGTGTGGAGCATCTTCAGCCAGACGCGTCCAGTGCTGACCGTCGTGGGGCAGATACCATTCAAAGTATTGCATGAGTGTTTGATTTTGCATGATGTTTCCTCTTACTTGTCAATCTTGTTCTTTATTCTATCATAAAGTATCTCTTGGCGCAAACGTTTGCGTAAGAATAGAAGGAAACTATTGTATCTACTTAAAATAAAGTGTTGATTTTTTTGTATCAAAGTGCTAGTATAATAGTATGTAATATAGATAAAGATAGGAGTCATCCCATGATTGAATTTCAAAATGTTAGTAAGTTGTATGGTGATAAAGAGGCTTTGAGCAATCTCAATTTGCAGATTGAAAATGGGGAGATTATGGGCTTGATTGGCCATAATGGGGCTGGAAAATCGACCACTATAAAATCCCTAGTCAGTATCATTTCGCCCAGCAGTGGTCGTATTTTGGTAGACGGTCAGGATTTATCGGAGAATCGCTTGGCGATCAAACGAAAGATTGGCTACGTAGCAGACTCGCCTGACTTATTTTTACGTTTAACGGCCAATGAATTTTGGGAATTGATTGCTTCATCCTATGATCTGACTAGCTCTGACTTGGAGACTAGTCTAGCTAGGCTATTGAACGTTTTTGATTTTGCTGAAAATCGCTATCAGGTTATTGAAACTCTTTCTCACGGAATGCGTCAGAAAGTCTTTGTCATCGGAGCACTCTTGTCTGATCCCGATATTTGGGTCTTGGACGAACCCTTGACTGGTTTGGATCCCCAGGCTGCCTTTGATTTGAAGCAGATGATGAAGGAACATGCACAAAAAGGCAAGACAGTCTTGTTTTCAACCCATGTCCTAGAGGTGGCAGAGCAAGTCTGTGATCGGATTGCCATTTTGAAAAAGGGGCATTTGATTTATTGTGGTAGTGTAGAGGACTTGAGAAAAGACCACCCAGACCAGTCTTTGGAAAGTATCTACCTTAGCCTTGCTGGTAGAAAAGAGGAGGTTTCAGATGCGTCTCAAGGTCATTAAAAAATTAGTTGATATCAATATCCTCTATTCATCTCAAGAAGCTAATCTGGCTAACCTACGAAAGAAGCAAGCTAAAAATCCTGGAAAAAAAGTAAATGTTTCCGCTAGAGTCCTAAGTTCTTACATTTTTTCTAGTCTCTTGATGCTTTTCATGTTTATAAATATAGCCTTTCGTTTTCCTTTTGAGGAAATGCCAAGTTTTTTTAGTAGTATGGTTGCTATTTTACTGGTGCTTGCCTTTTCAACTTCTTTCACTGCATTTTACAATGTCTTTTATGAGAGTAAGGACTTGGCATCGTATAGGCCCTATGCCTTTAAAGAATCAGAGATTATAATTGCTAAAGGACTGTCTGTTCTCTTGCCAGCTCTAGCTGGAATTGTACCAATCCTAGCTTATTTTCTAGTCCTCTATATTAGGCTAGCTCCTTCTCTTTGGCTGGGATTGCCTTTGATGCTGCTGTCCTTGGCCTTGTTATTTGTCTCTGTTACTTTAGTGATGGTAGTGGCAGTACATTTCTTGGCTCAGACTAGGGTCTTCAGAAAGTATCAGTCTATTTTTTCGAATGTGATGATTGGAATAGGAGTTCTCATACCTTTAATATTTGTCCTCTTTCTACAGTCGACTTTTGAAAGTATTGTTGACAAAGTTAGAGACATTCCATTTCTCCTTTATCCTCTTCATATCTTTTACAAAATAGCTGTGGAGCCTTTTTCGACAGAGGCCATACTGGGTCTGCTCGCTTGGATAACTCTAACTGTCTTCTTGCTTTACCTGACCAAAAAGAAGGTTCTTCCTCGTTTTTATGACGTGATTCTGCTTAACAGTGAGGAGAAGGTCAAGAAAGAACGTCGCAATAAGGAGAGAATTTCAACTACTAATAAAAAGGGCTTTTTCCGTATGGTTTTACGCTACCACCTCACCCTCTTGGGACAGGGGACTGGCGTGATTACAGTGCTTTTTACAAGTGCTTTCCTTCCTTATCTCATGATGATTGGTCTGATTTCCAAAATCCGAGATTCTCAGATAGTTCCAGATATTCATCCTCTATACTGGTTACCCTTGTTTTTTGTAGGAGTGTTTATAGCAGTTGTCAATAACAATATCACCAGCCTGCATTCAATTGCTTTATCCTTGGAGAGGGAAAATGTTGATTTTCTTAAGAGTTTACCCTTTGACTTTACTCGCTATGTGAAAGTGAAATTTTGGATTATATTTGCTGTCCAGTCCTTTTTACCAGTTCTGACTTTACTTGGCCTTTCTCTATATCTAGGCTTGCCCATCCTTTCGATGATTTACCTTCTTGTGGCATGGATCCTTGCAAGTGTCATCCTTTCTTGCCACAATTACTTTAAGGACGTGAAAAATCTGTCAACCAATTGGAGTAGCATTACGGACCTGGTGAATCGTTCAAATCGTATAGTAGCAATTGTTTTGATTTTTATTTATAGTGCAATCTTAATGGCCCTTGTAATAGGGAGCTTATTCTTGGTTCGGTCTCTCTCCCCTGTCCTTGCCATCAGCTTGGGAGTAGGAACTCTTATCGTCTTGCTTGCTCTTGCTATTTTTGGCTATCATTACTACCTGTCACGCATATTGACAGAAATAGAAAAAAGATGAGCTAGTTGGTCGCTTGCTTGATAAATTCAATTCGACAAACGCTTTTATAGTTTGTTAGAATGTAGTTGTAAATGATTAAGATTGGTAATCAAAAATATGGGGAGGAATGTCATGAATAAGAAATATAATATAGTTCTATTATTGTTGTTTATAGTTTATTTATTGGGATATTTTTCAATTTCAAAAACTTTCATTCCTATAATGTGTGTGATCCAAGTATTTTTGATAGAACATATATTTAAAGTTCGAAATAGAATGATGCAGATAGGTGAAATTATAATTATTGTTGCTTCTATAATATTATTTATTGATAGTATATTGAGTTTGTAGCAGAAGGTTTTTCTATAAAATCAAATTTTCCAGATATCTACTGAAGCTGATTTGTCTTCTCATCGTTCTTCTACAATCTTTGTCACTAAATTTGGCAGAAAATATAGCTGATACATCCTCTCCAGCTACAATCTCAAAGTTAATACTCTTCGAAAATCTCTTCAAACCACGTCAGCTTTGCCTTGCCGTACTCAAGTACAGCCTGCGGCCAGCTTCCTAGTTTGCTCTTTGATTTTCGTTGAATTTTATTTGATAAAAGAAATGCTCCTCCAAGACGGAAGAGCATTTTTTATTGTGATTTTGATTCGGTTTCTGCCGACTCTGGGTGGAGTTCTTGGTAACTTGGTGCCTTGAAAAGGTCAGCACTGGTCTTACCTTGTCGTTGGCTAAAGAGGCTGGTTGATTGACTACCTTTTTCCTGCTCAATCTTTTGAAGAATTGGCAAGGAATTGAGGTAAGAAATACTTTCTGTATCAACTTTTCCAAGATGATCTGCTTGGTAGAAACGGATCAAATCGCCAGTTTGAATCTGGTCGCTGATTTTTAGCTGTTGATTAGCTGCTTGCCGAACGCTTTCCAGTTCGGTCTGAGTTTGTTCATCAAGATTACTGATTTCGAGACCACTTTCAGTATAGTAGGTTCGTCCGTCGTAGCTGGTGTATTTTGGTGTGACGAAGGAATTGGCAGTCCGAAAGGCAACGATTTCTTGGTGGTCTGGTGATAGGAGGTCTTGTCCAACTTGAAGGAAGGAACTGGACTCAATGCCAAGGAGGTGTTCGAGAGTCGGTAAGATATCGATTTGTCCACCGTAGGTATTGATGATTTGTCCTTTTTCATAGCCAGGAATGACCACCATAAAAGGCACTCGTTGCAACATGGCATTGTCGTAATTAGACCAGTTCTCAGAAGTCTTGCCAATCAAGGGAGCCAGCTCAGGATTTCGGGAGTTGGAAATACCATAATGGTCTCCGTAGATGACGATGATGGATTTTTCATAGAGGCCACTTTCTTTGAGATAGTCAAAGAAGGCCTTGATAGCACTATCCAGATAGTTGGCGGTTTGGAAATAGCCGTTGATTGTTTCATCTTTGGTTTTAGCCAGTGGGAAACCAAGCTCATCGCCTGTCAGATTGCTAGCATAGGGATAGTGATTGGACACCGTGATATACTTGGCATAAAAAGGCTGCTGCAAATGCTCCAGATACTGGATAGAATCTTTCATCATGATTTTATCATTTAAACCATATTGGAAAGAATTGCTACTGTCTTGCTTGGTGAAGTAGGATGCATCAAAGAAGTATTGGTAGCCCCATTGTTTGTAGGTCGTATTTCGATTCCAGAAGGTCCCGATATTGCCGTGAAAGACAGCACTTGATTGGTAGCCATTTTTTGATAGGATAAAAGGAGCTGCCTGCTGGGTATTGGTGCCACCGTAATTGACCATAAAGGAACCTTGGTCAAGTCCAAACAAACCAGTCTCCAGCATGGTTTCTGCATCTGAGGTTTTACCAGCCTTGACTTGGTTAAAGATATTCGAAAAGGCTAGGGTAGATTGCGAATGGTAGAGGGAATTTAGGAAGGGAGTGACTTCATGCTCAGTTCCATCTAGGTTGAGTTTATAGTCAAGCAGGAACTGTTGGAAACTCTCCAAGTGGAGATAAATCACATTTTTCCCTTTGGCCAAGCCAAAATAGTCTGGATTGGGCTTAGCCGAATGTTCTTGAATATAATCTGTAATAGGTTGCAGGTCGGTCTCAGAGGCCTTGGCACGTTCCTTGTTGGCGCTGTAGGATTGGTTGGCACTATAACCTAGAAAGGCGGGCAAACTAAGGGCACGAACAATATAATAATTAGAAAATCCTCGCGACAGGAGATCGGGACGCTCAATTTCAGCCAAGAAAAGATTAGCAGAAAAGAGCAGGGCTGAGAGTGCAGTGATAGCAACACTTGAGCGGAATTTGAAAGGTCTCCTGTCCAGCTGGATAAGTTTTTTATAGAAAAGGAAAGCCAGCAGTGGGAAATCCATAAAATAGATGAAATCCCAAGGACGCAGTAACTCTAGTTCTGCAGTGCCGACAGACACCTTGCTGACCACTTTCATGGTATTAGCCGTGATAAAGTCGCTAAATTCTCGATAGTAAAAGACATTGGAATAGAGCCAAATGAATAAAAGGCTATAAATAGCTATACTCAGACCATAAAAGATCTTGGTTGACCGAGCATAGAGGGCTAGAGCCAGCAGGAGGAGTCCCAAAGGAAGGGGATTGAAAAAGGCGATAAAGGCAAGGTAATTTCCCTGCAACTTGCCCACTTGAATATCTAAATTAAAGTCAACGGCATAGGCTAATAAGGTTTTGAGCCAATAGAGGATTAAAAGGGTTAGGACAAAACCCAGTCTGGTACCGACGGCTTTTTGGATTTTGTTAAAATTGCTTTTCACACATTTACTTCCTAATTTTTTATTAGTATTAGTATACCATTTTTTAAAAGAAGAGTAAAAAAGCAAGGGTAGTTTCTTTTTTGAGAATTGTCTAAAAGTTTGATATAATGGTAGTTATGAATAGAATAAGAGTTAGCAAAAGGGTTGAAAAGAAGCTCGCTAAGGGGCTAGTTTTACTAGAAGCCAGTGATCTTGAGAATGTCAATCTTAAGGATCAGGAAGTAGAAGTGCAGAGTCAGGAAGGAACCTTTCTTGGGACTGCCTACCTTTCGCAGCAAAACAAGGGCTTGGGCTGGTTTGTTAGTAAGGACAAGGTGGCCTTCAATCAAGCTTTCTTTGAAACGTTGTTTAGAAAAGCCAAAGAAAAGAGAAGCGCCTACTATCAAGATGATTTGACAACTGCCTTTCGTCTCTTTAATCAAGAGGGAGATGGCTTTGGCGGTCTGACAGTGGACCTTTATGGCGACTATGCTGTCTTTTCTTGGTATAACTCTTATGTTTATCAGATTCGTCAGACCATCTCAGAAGCCTTTAGACAGGTTTTTCCTGAGGTTTTAGGGACCTATGAGAAGATCCGCTTTAAAGGATTGGACTATGAATCTGCCCATGTTTATGGTCAAGAAGCACCTGACTTTTTCACTGTTTTGGAAAATGGTGTTCTGTATCAAGTCTTTATGAACGATGGCTTGATGACAGGGATTTTCCTAGACCAGCATGAAGTTCGCGGTAGTTTAGTGGATGGATTGGCTATGGGTAAATCCTTGCTCAATATGTTTTCCTACACAGCAGCCTTTTCAGTAGCTGCGGCCATGGGAGGAGCTAGCCAGACAACTTCTGTTGACCTAGCCAAACGTTCACGAGAATTGTCTCAAGCGCATTTTCAGGCAAATGGAATCAGTACAGATGACCATCGTTTTGTGGTCATGGATGTCTTTGAATATTTCAAGTATGCCAAGCGAAAAGGCTTGACCTACGATGTGATTGTCCTAGATCCGCCTAGCTTTGCTCGGAACAAAAAACAGACCTTCTCTGTGGCCAAGGATTATCACAAGTTGATTTCTCAGAGTCTTGAGATTTTAAATCCGGGAGGGATTATCATTGCCAGTACCAATGCTGCCAATGTATCCCGTCAGAAATTTACAGAACAAATTGATAAAGGCTTTGCAGGAAGAAGTTACCAGATTTTAAATAAATACGGTCTTCCAGCAGACTTCGCCTATAATAAAAAAGATGAAAGTAGTAATTACCTCAAGGTGATTAGTATGAAGGTTAGTAAATGAAATTGATCGTTTCAGTAATGCCAAGAAGTTTAGAGGAGGCCCAGGCTCTGGACGCCACGAGGTACCTGGATGCCGACATCATTGAATGGCGTGCCGACTATCTGCCTAAAGAAGCGATTTTGCAGGTGGCTCCAGCTATTTTTGAAAAATTCGCAGGTCGTGAGTTGGTTTTCACGCTGCGAACTCGCTCTGAAGGTGGAGAAATCGCCCTTTCTCCAGAAGAGTATATCCATCTAATCAAGGAAGTTGCGCAACTCTATCAACCAGACTATATTGATTTTGAGTACTATAGCTACAAGGATGTTTTTGAGGAAATGCTGGACTTCCCAAATCTCGTTTTGAGTTACCACAATTTCCAAGAAACACCTGAAAATATGATGGAAATCTTGTCAGAGTTGACGAGCCTAAATCCAAAATTTGTCAAGGTTGCGGTGATGGCTCATACGGAGCAGGATGTGCTAGACTTGATGAACTATACACGGGGCTTTAAAACCCTCAATCCTGAACAGGAATATGTGACCATTTCTATGGGTAAGGTGGGCAAGGTTTCTCGTATCATTGCGGATGTGACAGGTTCTAGCTGGTCCTTTGCCAGTCTGGATGAGGCTAGTGCCCCAGGTCAGATTTCCCTAGCTAACATGAAAAAAATTCGGGAGATTTTGGATGAAGCTTGATGGCTATACACGTTTAGCTGCCGTTGTTGCCAATCCTATTAAGCATTCTATTTCCCCCTTTATCCACAATAGTGCCTTTGAGGCGACAGCTACCAACGGTGCTTATGTAGCTTGGGAGATTGAAGCGAGTGACTTGGTAGAAACAGTGGCCAATATTCGTCGCTACCAGATGTTTGGCATCAACCTGTCCATGCCCTATAAGGAGCAGGTGATTCCTTATTTGGATAAGCTGAGCGATGAAGCACGCTTGATTGGTGCGGTTAATACGGTTATCAATGAGAATGGTAATTTAATTGGATATAATACAGATGGCAAGGGATTTTTTAAGAGCTTGCCTTCTTTTACAATTACAGGTAAGAAGATGACCTTGCTGGGTGCAGGTGGTGCGGCTAAATCAATCTTGGCACAGGCTATTTTGGATGGTGTCAGTCAGATTTCGGTCTTTGTTCGTTCAGTTTCGATGGAAAAAACAAGACCTTACCTAGACAAGTTACAGGAGCAGGCAGGCTTTAAAGTGGACTTGTATGCTTTAGAAGATGTTCCTGAACTGCAAGCAAGGATTGCCGAGTCGGATTTACTTGTCAATGCTACAAGTGTAGGGATGGATAGTCAATCATCTCCAGTTCCTGAAAACATTGTCCTACCAGAAACTCTTTTAGTAGCAGATATTATTTACAAGCCTTTTGAAACCCCATTTTTGAAATGGGCTAGAAGTCAGGGCAATCTAGCGGTCAATGGTCTGGGTATGTTACTCTATCAAGCTGCAGAAGCTTTTCAACTGTGGACAGGCAAGGAAATGCCGACAGAAGAGATTTGGCAGTCCTTAAAAGAAAAATACCAATAAAGAAAGGGAGATTTTCCTATGAAAATCAGAATCGATATTCCTCATCATCCTTATGATATTCAGATTGAAAAAGGTTGTCTGGCTCAGGCTGGTCAATGGTTGCGAGAACTATGGCAACCACAAAAAGTGGTTATCGTGACAGATAACCATGTAGCTTCTCTTTATGCAGAGAAGGTCAAGCTCAGCCTAGAAGATGCTGGTTTTCAGGTAGCAGTTTTTGACTTTTTAGAAGGTGAAGAAAGAAAGAATTTAACTACTGTTCAGAAAGTCTATGAATTTCTAGTTAAGCAGGGGTTGACTCGTAGCGATGGAGTCGTGGCTCTTGGCGGTGGTGTCGTTGGGGACTTGGCTGGTTTTGTAGCCTCTACCTATATGCGAGGCATTCACTTTGTTCAGATTCCGACTAGTTTGACAGCCCAGGTGGATTCTTCTATCGGCGGAAAGACGGGTGTCAATACTCCTTTTGCTAAAAATATGGTGGGAACTTTTGCCCAACCAGATGGGGTTCTGATTGATCCGCTTGTCCTTGAAACACTCGGAAAGAGAGAGTTGATTGAAGGAATGGGTGAGGTCATCAAGTATGGCTTGATTGAGGATTCAGAACTGTGGGCTCTCTTGACGGAGCTGGATGGTTCTGTGGAGAGTGTTCTGGAACATGCGGAGACTTTGATTGAACATTCTTGTCAGGTCAAGCGTAAGATGGTAGTTGAGGATGAGTTGGACAATGGTGTCCGCCTTTACCTCAATTTTGGCCATACTATTGGCCATGCCATTGAAGCAACTGCCGGTTATGGAAAAGTCATGCATGGTGAAGCCGTGGCCATGGGAATGGTACAGATTTCCAAGGTTGCTGAGGAAAAAGGTCTCATGCCAGAAGGAATAACCCAGTCTATTACAGGGATGTGTCAGAAATTTGAACTACCTGTTGACTATGAAAACTGGGATGTTGACAAGCTTTATCAGGCTTTGACACATGACAAGAAAGCGCGTGGCAATACCTTGAAATTGGTCTTGGTGCCAGAGCTTGGCTCAGCAACCATTCACCCAGTTTCTCTGGAAGAGATGAAAGACTACTTGGTAAAATAAGGAGAGTGTATGAGATATTTAACTGCAGGAGAATCACACGGCCCCCGTCTGACGGCTATCATTGAGGGAATTCCAGCTGGACTTCCTTTGACAGCTGAGGATATCAATGAGGACCTTAAACGCCGTCAGGGTGGGTATGGACGCGGTGGTCGTATGAAGATTGAGAGCGACCAAGTTATCTTTACTTCGGGTGTTCGCCATGGGAAGACGACTGGGGCTCCCATTACCATGGATGTCATCAATAAAGATCACCAGAAATGGCTGGATATCATGTCTGCAGAAGACATTGAAGACCGCCTTAAAAGCAAACGAAAAATCACCCATCCTCGTCCCGGTCACGCCGACTTGGTTGGGGGAATCAAGTACCGTTTTGACGATTTGAGAAATTCTTTGGAGCGTTCATCTGCCCGTGAAACCACCATGCGGGTGGCAGTTGGGGCAGTAGCCAAACGCCTATTGGCTGAGCTGGATATGGAGATTGCCAACCATGTCGTGGTCTTTGGTGGCAAGGAAATCGATGTTCCTGAAAATCTCACAGTCGCTGAGATTAAGGAACGAGCTGCCCAGTCCGAAGTTTCTATTGTCAACCAAGAACGGGAACAGGAAATCAAGGACTACATTGACCAAATCAAACGTGACGGTGATACCATCGGTGGAGTTGTGGAGACAGTCGTTGGAGGTGTTCCAGTTGGTCTTGGTTCCTATGTCCAATGGGACAGAAAATTGGATGCAAGATTGGCACAAGCCGTTGTTTCTATCAATGCTTTTAAAGGGGTGGAATTTGGTCTCGGCTTTGAAGCTGGTTACCGTAAAGGTAGCCAAGTTATGGATGAAATTCTCTGGTCTAAAGAAGACGGCTATACTCGTCGTACTAACAATCTGGGTGGCTTTGAAGGCGGTATGACTAATGGGCAACCCATTGTTGTTCGTGGAGTTATGAAACCTATTCCTACTCTTTATAAGCCTCTTATGAGTGTGGATATCGAAACCCACGAACCTTATAAGGCAACCGTGGAGAGAAGTGATCCGACTGCTCTTCCAGCTGCAGGAGTGGTTATGGAAGCTGTTGTGGCAACGGTTTTGGCACAAGAAATCCTCGAAAAATTCTCATCAGATAGTCTTGAGGAACTAAAAGAAGCGGTAGCCAAACACCGAGACTATACAAAGAACTATTAAGGAGTTCCTATGGCAAAAACAATCTATATCGCAGGTCTTGGTTTGATTGGTGCCTCGATGGCACTTGGTATCAAACGCGATCATCCAGATTATGAAATTTTAGGTTATAATCGCAGTCAAGCTTCGAGAGATATTGCCTTGAAAGAAGGCATGATTGACCGTGCAACGGATGATTTTGCCAGTTTTGCTCCTCTGGCAGATGTCATTATCCTCAGCTTGCCAATCAAACAAACCATTGCTTTTATACAGGAGTTGGCAGGTTTGAACTTGAAAGAAGGGGTCATTATTTCAGATGCTGGTTCGACCAAGTCAGCTATTGTAGACGCAGCGGAGAACTATTTGGCTGGCAAGTCTGTTCGCTTTGTCGGGGCTCATCCCATGGCTGGTAGTCACAAGACAGGGGCTGCTTCTGCGGATGTCAATCTTTTTGAAAATGCCTATTATATCTTTACACCTTCAAGCCTGACAAGTCAGGACACGCTTGAGGAAATGAAGGATCTGCTTTCAGGTCTTCATGCTCGTTTTATCGAGATTGATGCCAAGGAGCATGATCGAGTCACTTCTCAGATTAGCCATTTCCCACATATTTTGGCTTCTAGTCTCATGGAGCAGACTGCGGTCTATGCTCAAAAACATGAGATGGCAAGGCGCTTTGCGGCAGGTGGTTTTCGAGATATGACTCGGATTGCGGAAAGCGAGCCAGGTATGTGGACTTCTATTCTCTTGTCCAATCGCGAGACTATCCTAGAGCGGATTGAGGATTTTAAGGAACGTTTAGATGAGGTTGGTCAGGCCATCAGCAAGGGAGATGAAGAGCAAATCTGGAACTTTTTCAATCAGGCGCGTGAGCAACGTCAGGCCATGGAAATCCATAAGCGTGGTGGTGTGGATAGTTCTTATGACCTCTATGTTGACGTTCCCGATGAAGAAGACGTCGTCCTGCGGATTTTGGAATTGCTACGAGGAACTTCCTTGGTTAATATTCACATCAATGAGGAAAACCGTGAAGATATTCACGGGATTCTACAAATTTCATTTAAAAATGCTCAAGACTTGGAAAGAGCCGAGCATCTCATAACAGAAAATACCGACTACACAGTCGTCATCAAATAAGGAGAAAAATATGCCTAAAATAGAGCCTAGATTCATATTTGGTATTATCTTTATTTCTTTTATCTTACTTAGAGCTTACGCTGTTAAAAAAGATGTGAAAACTACTTCAGAAGCCAGTGTTGAGACAAAAAATGAATCATCCAACAAGGAAATAAGTTAAGAGAAAACCAATTCAAAGTATGTAGACGATAGAATTATTAATGAGTTTATCAATAGCTATAATCAAAATTCTAATAGCCCATTAGAAAATATCAAAAAAGGAAATATAAAAATAAAATATTTCGCATCAAGCTACGGATACTACCTGGAACTTTTACATGCAAATGATACTGATAAAATCAATGTAACAATAAATCAGACAAATGAAAATAGTGAATCTGGTGTTGCAGGAATGAAAGAAGTATTTCATGATATTGTTAAATCGATTGAATCATCCTTATCTGATGATGAGATAGATAACTATTTTGATAATCTTATGTCAAATGAAATAAAAACAGGTTCTAATTTAGGAACTTTGAAGATCGAGTATATACCAGATAAGGAATTAAGCGATGGATATTCAAGAGGTCATATAAAAGTGATTGCACAATAATAAAGACCACAGAGTGATTAGTAATTTTAAAAGAAATAAATAAGGAGAAAATCATGTCAAATATTTACGATAGTGCAAATGAACTTAGTCGCGGTCTACGCGAATTACCAGAATACAAGGCTGTTAAAACAGCTAAAGATGCGATTTCAGCAGATGCTGAGGCGAGCAAAATCTTTACAGAATATGTTGCTTTCCAAGAGGAAATTCAAAAACTAGCACAGGCAGGTCAAATGCCAGACGCTTCCTTCCAAGCGAAGATGGAAGGCTTTGGTAAACAGATTCAAGGGAACAGCCTCTTGTCAAAATTCTTTACCAAGCAACAACAATTGTCAATTTATCTTTCTGACATTGAAAAAATTGTTTTCGAACCAGTTTCAGAATTGCTAAAATAAGAAAATAACTATCATAAAGTCAGGAATTTTTAAGGAATTTCTGGCTTTTTATGATAAAATAGGTAAAAGTATTGCAAGTATGAGGTCCAGTATGAAACTAAAAACAAACATTCGCCACTTACATGGCAGTATCCGAGTTCCAGGTGACAAGTCTATCAGCCACCGTTCCATTATCTTTGGAAGTTTGGCTGAGGGTGAGACCAAGGTTTATGATATTCTGCGAGGTGAAGACGTTCTTTCGACCATGCAGGTTTTTCGTGACCTTGGTGTAGAGATTGAGGATAAAGATGGGGTTATTACCATTCAAGGTGTCGGTATGGACGGCTTAAAAGCGCCACAAAATGCCCTTGATATGGGAAATTCTGGAACCTCGATTCGCCTGATTTCAGGTGTTCTTGCTGGTGCAGACTTTGAAGTAGAGATGTTCGGAGACGACAGTCTATCCAAACGTCCTATGGATCGTGTGACTATTCCACTGAAAAAAATGGGCGTCAGCATTTCAGGGCAAACTGAGCGAGACCTGCCTCCCCTTCATTTAAAAGGGACGAAAAACCTAAGACCTATTCAGTATGAATTGCCAATTGCCTCTGCTCAAGTCAAGTCAGCCTTGATTTTTGCAGCCTTGCAGGCCCAAGGGGAGTCTGTAATTATCGAAAAAGAGTGCACCCGTAATCATACTGAAGATATGCTGCAACAATTTGGTGGTCATTTAAGTGTGGATGGCAAGAAAATCACAGTCCAAGGACCGCAAAAATTGACAGGACAAAAGGTGGTTGTTCCAGGAGATATTTCCAGTGCAGCCTTTTGGTTAGTCGCAGGTTTGATTGTTCCAAATTCTCGTGTGGTGCTTAAGAATGTGGGCATCAACGAAACGCGTACAGGTATCATTGATGTCATTCGCGCCATGGGTGGAAAATTAGAAGTTACTGAAATTGACCCAGTCGCTAAATCTGCAACCTTGACTGTTGAGTCTTCTGACTTGAAAGGAATAGAAATTGGTGGCGCTTTGATTCCACGCTTGATTGATGAATTGCCCATTATTGCCCTACTTGCGACCCAAGCTCAAGGTGTAACAGTTATTAAGGATGCTGAGGAACTTAAGGTCAAGGAAACAGACCGCATTCAGGTTGTGGCAGACGCTTTAAATAGCATGGGAGCAGATATTACTCCTACAGCAGATGGAATGATTATCAAAGGAAAATCAGCCCTTCACGGTGCTAGAGTCAATACGTTTGGAGACCATCGTATCGGCATGATGACGGCTATCGCGGCCCTCTTGGTTGCTGATGGAGAGGTGGAGCTTGACCGTGCTGAAGCTATCAATACCAGCTATCCTAGTTTCTTTGATGATTTGGAGAGCTTGATTCATGGCTAAGGTGTTATTAGGCTTTATGGGGGCTGGCAAATCCACAATCGCCAGAGTTTTAGATCCAAATTATCTCGATATGGATGCTCTGATTGAGAAACGCTTAGGTATGTCCATTGCGGAATTTTTCGCGGAAAAGGGAGAAGAAGCCTTTCGTCAGATAGAATCAGAAATCCTAGCTGATTTACTACAAAGAGATCAAGTTGTGTCAACTGGTGGGGGAGTGGTCATTTCTCAGCAAAATCGTGACTTACTCAAGACTAATGCAGATAATATCTACCTGAAAGCTGATTTTGAAACCCTCTACCAACGCATATCAGCTGATAAGGATAATCAGCGTCCGCTTTTTCTAAATAGTAGCAAGGAAGAATTAGTAGCTATTTTCCAAGAAAGACAGGTTTGGTATGAGGAAGTGTCTAGTCGGGTTTTGGATGTGACCAAGCTAAGCCCAGAGGAAATTATAGAGGAACTGAGATGAAAATTGCTTATCTAGGTCCCAAGGGATCATTTTCACACCACGTTGTGCAGACAGCTTTTCCTCATGAGGAATTGCAGGCCTTTGCCAATATTACAGATGTCATCAAGGCCTATGAGCAAGGCTTGGTGGACTATTCTGTGGTGCCAGTTGAAAATTCTATTGAGGGTAGTGTTCATGAAACCTTGGACTACCTTTTTCATCAGGCTCGCATTCAAGCAGTTGCAGAAATTGTTCAGCCCATTCATCAGCAGTTGATGGTGGTTCCGGGTCACACTAAGATTGAAAAGATTTTTTCTCATCCACAGGCCTTGGCTCAAGGAAAGAAATTTATCGATGAACAGTATCCAGAGGCTCAAATTGAGGTGACTGCTAGTACAGCCTATGCGGCCCGCTTTATTTCCGAACATCCAGACCAGCCTTATGCAGCCATTGCACCTAGAAGTTCTGCCGAAGAATATGGCTTAGAATTAATTGCTGAGGATATTCAGGAAATGGAAGCTAATTTCACACGTTTCTGGGTTCTGGGAGCTGAAGGTACAGCTATTCCTTTGCAGGTACAAACTGAAAAAATGAGTTTGGCCTTGACCTTACCTGACAACCTTCCAGGTGCACTCTACAAGGCTCTTTCGACCTTTGCTTGGCGAGGAATTGACCTGACAAAAATTGAAAGTCGTCCACTCAAGACAGCGTTGGGTCAATACTTTTTCATTATCGATGTGGACTATACTGATAAGGACTTGGTTTACTTTGCCCAAAAAGAACTAGAAGCCATTGGAATCCAGTATAAAGTTCTGGGTGCCTATCCTATTTATCCAATATCAGACCATGGAAAGGAGAGAAGATGAGTAAAGAAAATCCTCTCAGTCATCATGAAAAATTACGTTATGATTATTTGCTAAAAAATATTCACTATCTCAATGAGAGAGAAAAAAATGAGTTTGCCTATTTGCAAGAAAAGCTAACTCTTGCTAGGGTAAATAGTAGTTCCAGCTTGGAACAAGAAAGAGAAGAGCAGGTTGACTTACCAAGCTATGCGAACCGGAGTCGCTCACAATCCAAATCACAAGCACACTCTGCTCCTCCCAAAAAGAAAAGACGGAAGCTCCGTCTTAAACGCATTTTTATGGTGATTTTCTCTCTTCTAGTCTGTGTGGCTTTAGCCATGGTATTCATGTTTTTACGTGGTTATCAAGATGCTAGTGCAAAGAAAACTGTTGATGCTAAGGCAGCACAGGTTCAAGTCTTTAATGGTCAGGACACTAGAGACGGGGTTAATATTTTGATCATGGGGACGGATGGTCGAATCGGCCAAAACAGTGCTGAGACGCGGACTGACTCTATTATGGTCTTAAATGTCGGAGGTTCGGACAAGAAAATCAAGCTAGTCAGTTTCATGCGTGATAATTTGGTCTATATAGATGGTTATAGTCAAGTGATTAACGGTAGAAAACAGACGGATAACAAGTTAAACGTAGCCTATGAGTTAGGAGAACAAGAGGGGCAAAAAGGGGCAGAAATGGTTCGCCAAGTCTTGAAAGATAATTTTGACTTGGACATTAAGTACTATGCCTTGGTCGATTTTCAGGCCTTTGCTACAGCGATTGACACACTTTTCCCTGATGGGGTGACAATTGATGCTCAATTTTCAACATTGAATGGGCGTCCACTAACAGAAGCTACAGTCGGAGATGATTTACACGCTACTGAGACTGAGTCTCCAACCCAAACCATCAAAGTCGGAAAACAGCAGATGAATGGCTCGACCCTGCTCAATTATGCTCGTTTCCGTGATGACGATGAGGCGGATTACGGCCGTACAAAAAGACAGCAACAAGTTTTAACAGCAATTTTAGAGCAAATTAAAGATCCTACTAAACTTTTCACTGGTTCTGAAGCTCTTGGAAAGGTTTTTGCTATGACCTCAACCAATGCACCCTATACTTTCCTCCTAACAAACGGTTTATCTGTTTTGGATGGAGCAAAAAATGGTATTGAAAAGCTGACGATTCCAGAACTTGGTGACTGGGTAGATGCCTATGATGTTTATGGAGGCTTGGGTTTGCTGGTCGATCAAAACAAATATCAGAATAAATTGTCTCAGATGGGTTTGAGATAAGATAAGACAGAAAAATCAAAGCTTGAAGGCTATTTATCTAGCAGTCAGGCTTTGATTTTTTACAGTCTGCAATAGATTTTCACCCCCTATTTGTGGTATAATGAAACGATACGATAGAAAGAATAATGAACAATATGACTGATTTAAAAGCAATTCAGGCTCGTAGTCTGGAGATGGCTGAATATTTTGTTGCCTTTTGCAAGGAGCATGATTTACTTTGTTATCTCTGTGGAGGAGGTGCTATTGGTGCCCTTCGAAACAAGGGCTTTATTCCTTGGGATGACGACCTAGACTTTTTTATGCCCCGTAAGGATTATGAGAAATTAGCAGAATTATGGCCTCGTTATGCAGATGAACGTTATTTCTTGTCAAAGAGTAACAAGGATTTTGTCGACCGCAATCTTTTTATTACTATTCGTGACAAGGAAACTACCTGTATTAAGCCTTATCAGCAGGATTTGGATTTGCCACATGGTCTGGCCTTGGATGTCTTGCCTTTGGATTATTATCCGAAAAATCCAGCTGAGCGGAAGAAACAGGTTCGTTGGGCACTGATCTATTCACTCTTTTGTGCCCAAACTATTCCAGAAAAGCATGGTGCTCTTATGAAATGGGGGAGTCGTATTTTACTGGGTGTGACTCCAAAATCTCTCCGTTATCGCATTTGGAAAAAAGCTGAGAAAGAAATGACCAAGTATAGTCTGGATGAGAGCGATGGCATCACAGAATTATGCTCAGGTCCTGGCTACATGAGAAACAAGTACCCAATCGCATCTTTTGAGGATAATCTTTTCTTGCCCTTTGAAGAGACAGAGATGCCTATTCCAGTTGGTTATGATGCTTATCTCAGTACTGCTTTTGGCGATTATATGACGCCACCACCAGCAGACAAGCAAGTACCGCATCATGATGCTGTCATCGCTGATATGGATAAGTCTTATACAGAATACAAGGGAGAATATGGTGGCTAAGAAAAAAATCTTATTTTTTATGTGGTCTTTTTCTCTCGGAGGCGGTGCAGAGAAGATTCTGTCTACCATTGTTTCAAATCTGGATCCAGAAAAGTATGATATTGATATTCTTGAAATGGAGCACTTTGACAAGGGATACGAATCTGTTCCCAAGCATGTAGGCATTTTAAAATCCTTTCAGGATTATCGCCAAGCTAGATGGATTCGAGCTCTTTTGTGGAGAATGAGAATTTATTTTCCAAGATTGACTCGTCGCTTGCTTGTAAGAGATGACTATGATGTTGAAGTTTCTTTTACTATTATGAATCCTCCACTTTTGTTCTCTAAAAGAAAAGAAGTCAAGAAAATCTCTTGGATTCATGGAAGTATCGAAGAATTTCTTAAGGATAGCTCCAAAAGGGAATCACATAGACGCCAGTTGGATGCTGCGGATACTATTGTAGGAATTTCAAAAAAGACTAGTAATTCTATCAAGGAAGTCTATCCAGATTATGCTTCGAAATTACAGACGGTCTACAATGGATATGATTTTAAGACTATTTTAGAAAAATCTCAAGAGAAGATTGCTATCGAGATTGCGCCTCAAAGTATCTGTACTATCGGACGGATTGAGGAAAATAAGGGTTCTGACCGTGTGGTGGAAGTGATACGACTATTACACCAAGAAGGAAAAAATTACCACCTTTACTTTATAGGTGCTGGTGATATGGAAGAGGAACTGAAAAAGCGAGTCAAAGAGTATGGACTTGAGGACTATGTGCATTTCCTTGGTTATCAAAAAAATCCTTATCAATATTTGTCTCAGATGAAAGTTCTCTTGTCTATGTCTAAACAAGAAGGTTTTCCTGGTGTTTATGTGGAAGCCTTGAGTCTTGGAATCCCTTTTGTCTCTACGGATGTTGGAGGAGCTGAGGAATTATCCCAAGAAGGACGATTTGGACAAATCATTGAGAGCAATCAAGAGGCAGCTCAGGCAATTACGAACTACATGACTTCTGCCTCAAACTTTGATGTCGATGAGGCTAGCCAATTCATTCAACAATTCACAATTGCCAAACAAATCGAACAAGTAGAAAAACTATTAGAGGAGTAGCATGGAAACTGCATTAATTAGTGTCATTGTGCCAGTCTATAATGTGGCGCAGTACCTAGAAAAATCGATAGCTTCCATTCAGAAGCAGACCTATCAAAATCTGGAAATTATTCTTGTTGATGATGGTGCAACAGATGAGAGTGGTCGCTTGTGTGATTCAATCGCTGAACAAGATGACAGGGTGTCAGTGCTTCATAAAAAGAACGAAGGATTGTCGCAAGCACGAAATGATGGAATGAAGCAGGCTCACGGGGATTATCTGATTTTTATTGACTCAGATGATTATATCCATCCAGAAATGATTCAGAGCTTATATGAGCAATTAGTTCAAGAAGATGCGGATGTTTCGAGCTGTGGTGTCATGAATGTCTATGCTAATGATGAAAGTCCACAGTCAGCTAATCAGGATGACTATTTTGTCTGTGATTCTCAAACATTTTTAAGGGAATACCTCATAGGTGAAAAAATACCTGGAACGATCTGCAATAAGCTAATCAAGAGAGAGATTGCGACTGCCCTATCCTTTCCTAAGGGATTGATTTACGAAGATGCCTATTACCATTTTGATTTGATTAAGTTGGCTAAGAAGTACGTGGTTAATACCAAACCCTATTATTACTATTTCCATAGAGGGGATAGTATTACGACCAAACCCTATGCAGAGAAGGATTTAGCCTATATTGATATCTACCAAAAGTTTTACAATGAAGTTATGAAAAACTATCCTGATTTGAAAGAGGTCGCTTTTTTCAGATTGGCCTATGCCCACTTCTTTATTCTGGATAAGATGTTGCTAGATGATCAGTATAAACAGTTTGAAGCCTATTCTCAGATTCATCGTTTTTTAAAAGGCCATGCCCTTGCTATTGCTAGAAATCCAATTTTCCGTAAGGGGAGAAGAATTAGTGCTTTGGCCCTATTCATAAACATTTCCTTATACCGATTCTTATTACTGAAAAATATTGAAAAATCTAAAAAATTACATTAGAACGGGGGTGAGCAAGTGATTGATGGAAAACGATTATTATTTAGTTTGACCATAGTCAGTTATGCCTTGACGCTAGTAAGTGGAATTGTATATCTGTTTAATAATAACAATGTTAGCTTGCTTTCTACTTTATTGTTCTTACTGGTTAGTAGCTTAATTGCTTGTTGGAATGATATCAAGTATTACTTAATCCATTTTATTTTCTATTTAACCATTTTTGTCTTCCTAGTATCAAGACCAACCATTGATTATTTTAGGGATGGCGCTCTGGATACCTATCATCCCATAGCCTATCGCTTTGCCTTTATAGTCGTCATGGTTTCGATTCTGGGCTTGACCACAGGAGGCGTCCTGGCTCGTTACTTCATAGCTAGGAAGAAAATAAAAGTAGCAAATATAGGAAGTTCTCTAAAAGAGGTTTACATCAAGCGGTTGCGCTTTGTTTCGCTAGGAGTTTTTCTTCTCACCTATCCTTTCTATTTCATTAGATTATTTGAACGACTCCTGTATCGCTTGCAGACTTCCTACTATGCCTACTATGCAAATTTTGAAAGTAAACTGCCTTATTTTACCTACATTTTGTCTACCTTTACGGTTTATGCAATGTGTATGTATTTGGCAACCAAGCCAAAGAAATTGCAGGCCACAGCAGTGCTTGTCTCCTTTATTGCAGCTAATACTATTCATTTGGCAATCGGGACACGCAATCCCTTTATTTTAAGTATTTTATTTGCTTTTGTTTATTACTTTATGCGGGAGCAAACTGAAAAAGGAAAATGGATTGGGTTTAAAGAAAAGTTAGCGATTTTTGTGGGTTCTCCTATTCTCATGTTAGCGATGGGAGTGCTCAATTATGTACGGGATAATGTCCAGGTTTCCCATACAGGTTTCTGGGATATCTTACTTGACTTTATCTATAAACAAGGAACTAGTTTTGGTGTTCTGGCTCGAGGTTTTCTATTTAACAGTAGCCTCCCTTACCGAGATTTCCGTAATTTTACTTTTGGTCCTGTCCTTGATTATTTTGCAAGGGGAAGCTTGGGGGCTATTTTCGGAGGAAAAGCCTTTGAACATACAACCAATAGTGTGGAGCTAGCTATTGATAGTAATAGTTATGCCCATAATCTATCCTATCTTGTCTTGAACAAGGAATACTTGAAAGGACATGGTATCGGAAGTAGTTATATCATGGAGTTGTATACAGACTATGGCATGATAGGAGTCTTTCTGCTTAGTCTCTTACTCGGTATGCTATTTATAGCCATGCTGCAAGTAGCCTATCGTTCAAGAACAATCCTATTTGCTTTGTCCCTACTCATCTTGAATAATCTATTCTTTATGCCAAGAAGTAGCTTTTCAGAAAGTTTCTTCAATCTATTTACAATGCAATTCTGGGGAATTGTTCTTGTGATTATATTTGTAGCAAAAATGCTTACAAAGGAAAACCAGTATCTACTAAACAAAGGAGAAAAAAATCATGTTTGAACATTATTCAGTAGCTGATTTATTTGCAAATCTTTACAAAAAACGAAAAGCAAATATTTTAGCTCTCATCGCTTTATTTGCTCTCATTGCTGTACCATTTACAATTAAAGCAGTTAAGAATAAAAATACTGTCAAAGATACAACAAGTTATTCAACTTATCTTAGCTATAAAATTACTCCTCCAGAAGATTCAGCTAAAACGATTTTGAATCATCAAATTGGTGGTTATAGTGATTTCTACGGGAAATTGATTGATGGGAATTTGAATGGAGCTTATCTTTTCAATGATGTAGAACCCAGTGAGTTGAAAAAAATTGCCAGTGAATTAGATACGACAGAAACAACCTTGAAAAATTCTACGAATGATTATTGGTGGAAAAAACTGACCGTCTACTATATGATTGACGATGCAGGGGTTGGTGTGAAAATTTTGACACCAAGTAAAGATGCTAATGACTTGTTGGAGCGAAAAATTGATGGATTGATTGAGAAATTTAAACACACTTTTGCAAATGTAAAAATTGAAAAATTGGAAACCATCAACTCTAAAGAATTGAATGCAAATGGTGAGACAGCGCTTGGATTGAATGTGAAGAATTTGATTCTCCGTTTAGCTGTTATTGGAGTAGTCTGTGTGATTTTGGTTGTGATGGGAAATGTATTGGTTTATCTCTTTAATCCAACAATCAATAGAGCAGGTGATTTTTCTCAGTATCAAATTGATTTTGTAACAGAGATTACAACAATTGCTAACCTAGCAGATGTCTTGTCATACAAAAATGCTGGACAGGAATTGACCATCGTTAGCTCAAATAAAGCTATCCTAGATAAATTGAAACAGAGTCAAGAGGCTTTAAAAGGAATGCATTTTGTCGATTTACAAGATGTGCCATCGCTTTTAGAAAGAGATACAGTCCTTCTTGTTGAAGAATACGGAGTAACTCGTTATAAGAAATTTGAGCAAAGTCTTCAAATTCTTCGAAACTTAAATCGTTCTATCCTCGGTGTAGCAACCTTTAAATTATAAGTATTCTGATGTATCATGTCTTCAAAGTTGGCTAAGAGCCGATTTTGAAGGCTTTTTCTATTTGTCTGCAGAAATTTTCTTTTATACTCAATGAAAATCAAAAAGCAAACTAGGAAGCTAGTCGTAGGTTGCTCAAAGCACCGCTTTGAGGTTGTAGATAAAGCTGACGTGGTTTTAATTTGATTTTCGAAGAGTATTAGAGCCTTCTACAGAAGTTATCCTATGGAAAATCTATCCCGACAGAGAAGCCTTCTTTTGATAAAATCGTAAAAATCTAGTATAATAGATAGAACTGAAAGTATGAGGTTACTAGCAATGAAAATGAAACAAATTAGTGATACAACTTTGAAAATCACGATGTCTTTAGAGGATTTGATGGATCGTGGCATGGAGATTGCTGACTTTCTTGTTCCTCAAGAAAAAACAGAAGAGTTCTTTTATGCTATCTTGGATGAGTTAGAGATGCCTGATAGCTTTCTGGATACAGGCATGTTGAGCTTCCGTGTGACTCCAAAACCTGATAAGGTAGATGTCTTTGTGACCAAGTCAAAGATTGACCAAAATCTAGATTTTGAAGACTTATCGGATTTACCAGATATGGAAGAATTGGCTCAAATGTCGCCAGATGAATTTATCAAAACCTTGGAAAAGAGCATTGCAGAAAAGACTAAAGATGATATTGAAGCGATTCAATCTTTAGAGCAAGTTGAAGCCAAGGAAGAAGAGCAGGAGCAGGCTGAACAAGAAGTTGAAAGTAAGAAAGAGCCTTACATATATTACATCCTTTCTTTTGAAAAATTAGCTGATTTGGTGGCTTTTGCCAAGACAGTGACTTTTGAGATGGAAACTTCTGAACTCTACAAAATGAACGAGCGCTATTATTTGACCATTTTAGTGGATATTGAAAATCATCCAAGTCCATATCCAGCTTGGCTGTTGGCTCGTATGCGCGAGTTTGCAGACGATAGTGATATCAGTCGTTCAGTCTTGCAAGAATATGGTCAAGTCTTGATGAATCACGATGCAGTACTTAATCTGCAAAAAATTGGATAATCGTTTCTGGAAAGTTATTTTCAGATTTTAAGAAGAGCGAATCGTCTGATTCGTTTTTTCTTTTCTAGATTGAAATAGTGATTTACTATAATAGGAATTTTCACAAAATTCTGTTATAATGGCTATAATAGAAAATTTCGAGGAGACAAACATGACAGTTAAAATTGCTTTACTAGGATTTGGTACCGTTGCAAGTGGCGTGCCTTTCCTCCTAAAGGAAAATGGAGAAAAAATCAATCAATCAGCACATTCAGAGATTGAAGTTGCCAAGGTATTGGTCAAGGATGAAGATGAAAAGAATCGCTTGCTTGCAGCAGGGAATGACTTTAACTTTGTAACCAATGTGGATGACATTTTGTCAGATCAAGACATTACGATCGTAGTGGAATTGATGGGGCGTATCGAACCTGCTAAGACCTTTATCACTCGTGCCTTGGAGGCTGGCAAACACGTTGTGACTGCTAACAAGGATCTTTTAGCTGTCCATGGTGCAGAATTGCTAGAAATCGCTCAAGCTAACAAGGTAGCACTTTACTACGAAGCAGCAGTAGCTGGTGGGATTCCAATTCTTCGTACCTTGGCAAATTCCTTAGCTTCTGATAAAATCACGCGCGTGCTTGGAGTAGTCAACGGAACTTCTAACTTCATGATGACCAAGATGGTGGAAGAAGGCTGGTCTTATGATGATGCTCTTGCGGAAGCGCAACGTCTAGGATTTGCAGAAAGCGACCCGACAAATGATGTGGATGGGATTGATGCAGCCTACAAGATGGTGATTTTGAGCCAATTTGCCTTTGGCATGAAGGTTGCCTTCGATGACGTAGCCCACAAGGGAATTCGTAACATCACACCAGAAGATGTAGCTGTAGCTCAAGAGCTTGGTTATGTAGTGAAATTGGTTGGTTCTATCGAGGAAACTCCTTCAGGAATTGCTGTAGAAGTGACTCCAACCTTCCTTCCTAAAGCGCACCCACTTGCCAGTGTGAATGGCGTAATGAACGCTGTCTTTGTAGAATCTATCGGTATTGGTGAATCTATGTACTATGGGCCAGGTGCTGGTCAAAAACCAACTGCAACAAGTGTTGTAGCAGATATTGTTCGTATCGTTCGTCGCTTGAATGATGGTACAATTGGAAAAGACTTCAACGAATACAGCCGTGACTTGGTCTTGGCAAATCCAGAAGATGTCAAAGCAAATTACTACTTCTCAATCTTGGCTCCAGACTCAAAAGGTCAGGTCTTGAAATTGGCTGAAATCTTCAATGCTCAAGATATTTCCTTCAAGCAAATCCTCCAAGATGGAAAAGATGGTGACAAGGCGCGTGTCGTTATCATCACACACAAGATTAATAAAGCCCAACTTGAAAATGTCTCAGCTGAATTGAAGAAGGTTTCAGAATTCGACCTCTTGAATACCTTCAAGGTGCTAGGAGAATAAGATGAAGATTATTGTACCTGCAACCAGTGCCAATATCGGGCCAGGTTTTGACTCGGTCGGTGTAGCTGTAACCAAGTATCTTCAAATAGAGGTCTGCGAAGAACGAGAAGAGTGGCTGATTGAACACCAGATTGGCAAATGGATTCCACATGATGAGCGTAATCTCTTACTAAAAATTGCCTTGCAAATTGTACCAGATTTGAAACCTAGACGCTTGAAAATGACCAGTGATGTTCCCTTGGCGCGTGGTTTGGGTTCTTCCAGTTCTGTTATTGTTGCTGGGATTGAACTAGCCAACCAACTGGGAAATCTCAACTTATCTGACCATGAAAAATTACAGTTGGCGACTAAGATTGAAGGACACCCTGACAATGTAGCTCCGGCCATTTATGGTAATCTCGTTATTGCAAGCTCTGTTGATGGACAAGTTTCTGCTATCGTAGCAGACTTCCCAGAATGTGATTTCCTAGCCTACATTCCAAACTATGAATTGCGTACTCGAGACAGCCGTGGCGTCTTACCTAAGAAATTGTCTTACAAGGAAGCTGTTGCAGCTAGTTCTATCGCCAATGTGGCGGTTGCAGCCTTGTTGGCAGGAGACATGGTGACCGCTGGGCAAGCAATCGAGGGAGACCTCTTCCACGAGCGCTATCGTCAGGACTTGGTGAGAGAATTTGCGACGATTAAGCAAGTGGCCAAAGAAAATGGTGCCTATGCAACCTACCTCTCTGGTGCTGGGCCGACAGTTATGGTCTTGGCTTCTCATGATAAAATGCCAAAGATTAAGGCAGAATTGGAAAGGCAACCCTTCAAAGGAAAACTTCATGACTTGAAGGTTGATACCCAAGGTGTCCGTGTCGAAGCAAAATAAAGAATAGAAGATAGGATGGGGAAACTCTCGATAAGAGGGCTTCCTATCCTTTTTTTGAAAAGAAGTTTATACTCAATGAAAATNNACGAAGTCAGCTCAAAACAGTGTTTTGAAGTTGTAGATGAAGCGACGCTGACGTGGTTTGAAGAGATTTTCGAAGAGTATTAGTTAAAAACTTGATAAAGGAGAAATAAAGATGACAGAAATTTATCTAGCAGGCGGTTGTTTTTGGGGCTTAGAGGAGTATTTTTCACGTATTTCTGGAGTGCTAGCAACCAGTGTCGGCTACGCTAATGGGCAAGTCGAAACGACAAATTACCAGCTACTCAAGGAAACAGACCATGCAGAAACAGTTCAAGTGATTTATGATGAGAAGACAGTGTCACTTAGAGAGATTTTACTTTATTATTTCCGTGTCATCGACCCTTTATCCATCAATCAACAAGGGAATGACCGTGGACGTCAGTATCGGACCGGAATTTATTACCAGGACGAAGCAGACTTGCCAGCTATCTACACAGTGGTGCAGGAGCAGGAGCGCATGCTGGGTCGAAAGATTGCAGTGGAAGTGGAGAAACTACGTCATTACATTCTGGCTGAAAACTACCATCAAGACTATCTTAAGAAAAATCCTTCAGGTTACTGTCATATCGATGTGACCGATGCTGAGAAGCCATTGATTGATGCCTCTAACTATGAAAAGCCTAGTCAAGAAGTGTTAAAGAAAAGCTTAACCGAAGAGTCCTATCGTGTTACCCAAGAAGCTGCCACAGAGGCTCCATTTACCAATGCCTATGACCAAACCTTTGAAGAGGGAATTTATGTAGACATCACGACAGGTGAGCCACTCTTTTTTGCCAAGGATAAGTTTGCCTCAGGTTGTGGTTGGCCAAGTTTTAGCCGTCCGATTTCCAAGGAATTGATTCATTA
Organism: Streptococcus sp. 9903; assembly: GCF_013276625.1. NCBI lineage: Bacteria > Bacillati > Bacillota > Bacilli > Lactobacillales > Streptococcaceae > Streptococcus > Streptococcus sp. 9903. The sequence goes on from NZ_VMLI01000014.1 coordinate 70,572, forward strand.
TTACAAGGATCTCAGTCATGGAATGGAGCGAATCGAGGTTCGTTCTCGGTCAGGCAATGCTCACCTAGGTCATGTTTTCACAGATGGACCTCGGGAGTTAGGCGGCCTCCGTTACTGTATCAATTCTGCTTCTTTACGCTTTGTGGCCAAGGATGAGATGGAAAAAGCAGGATATGGATATCTATTGCCTTACTTAAACAAATAAAACAGAGAGGGTGGGTGCTTCCCACTTTCTTCATTTTCAGAATAAGAATAGAAGGGATTTATGAAACACTTACTATCTTACTTTAAACCCTACATCAAGGAATCCATTTTATCCCCCTTGTTCAAGCTATTAGAAGCTGTGTTTGAGCTTCTTGTTCCCATGGTGATTGCAGGGATTGTTGACCAATCCTTGCCCCAGAGAGATCAAGGACACCTCTGGATGCAGATTGGCCTGCTCCTTATCTTTGCAGGGATTGGCGTTGTAGTGGCCTTAATAGCCCAGTTTTACTCAGCCAAGGCTGCGGTTGGTTTTGCCAAAGAACTGACAAACGACCTTTATCGTCATATTCTTTCCTTGCCCAAGGATAGCAGAGACCGTCTGACCACTTCTAGTTTGGTGACTCGCTTGACTTCGGACACCTATCAGATTCAGACTGGTATCAATCAATTCCTGCGCCTCTTTTTGCGAGCACCTATTATCGTTTTTGGAGCCATTTTTATGGCTTATCGCATCTCGGCTGAGCTGACTTTCTGGTTCTTGGTCATGGTTATCATTTTGACCGTCGTCATTGTAGGTCTTTCTAGGTTGGTCAATCCTCTCTACAGTAGTCTCAGAAAGAAAACGGACCAACTGGTTCAGGAAACACGTCAGCAATTACAAGGGATGCGGGTTATTCGTGCTTTTGGGCAAGAAAAACGAGAGTTACAGATTTTTCAAACCCTTAACCAAGTCTATGCTATATTACAAGAGAAAACAGGTTTCTGGTCTAGTTTATTAACACCTCTGACCTATTTGATTGTCAATGGAACTCTCCTCGTTATTATCTGGCAGGGATATATTTCTATTCAGGGAGGATTGCTCAGTCAAGGTGCTCTCATTGCCCTTATTAATTATCTCCTACAGATTTTGGTGGAATTGGTCAAGCTAGCCATGCTGATAAATTCTCTCAACCAGTCCTATATCTCAGCTAAGCGAATTGAGGAAGTCTTTGCCGAGGTTCCAGAAGATATCCATTCAGAATTAGAACAAAAGCAAGCTACCAGTGATCAGGTTTTACAAGTTCAAGAACTGACCTTTACCTATCCTGATGCGGCCCAGCCTTCTCTGAGAGATATTTCCTTTGATATGAAGCAAGGGCAAATCCTGGGTATCATTGGGGGAACGGGTTCTGGTAAATCAAGTTTGGTGCAACTCATCCTTGGACTTTATCCAGCAGACAAGGGGAACATTGACCTTTATCAAAATGGACGTAGTCCTCTTAATTTGGAGCAGTGGCGGTCTTGGATTGCCTATGTACCTCAAAAGGTCGAGCTCTTTAAAGGAACCATTCGTTCCAACCTGACTCTAGGTTTACATCAAGAAGTAACTGACCAAGAGCTTTGGCAGGCCTTGGAAATTGCACAAGCCAAGGATTTTGTCAGTGATAAGGAAGGACTCTTGGATGCTCTAGTTGAGGCAGGAGGGCGAAATTTCTCGGGCGGTCAAAAACAAAGGCTGTCTATCGCACGAGCAGTCTTGCGGCAGGGTCCGTTTCTCATCCTAGATGATGCGACCTCGGCCCTTGACACCATTACTGAGTCCAAGCTCTTGAAAGCTATCCGAGAAAACCTGCCAAATACAAGTTTAATCTTGATTTCTCAACGAACCTCGACTTTACAGATGGCTGACCAGATTCTCCTCGTAGAAAAAGGAGAGCTCCTAGCTATCGGCAAGCACGAGGACTTGATGAAATCCAGTCAAGTTTATCGTGAAATCAATGCATCTCAACATGGAAAGGAGGACTAGCATGAGACGACAAACTGCAAACCAGACGCTCAAACGTTTGGCCAAAGATTTAGCAAGCCATCCCTTCCTCCTTTTCCTAGCCTTTCTAGGAACTATTGCCCAAGTTGGCTTATCAATTTACCTACCTATCTTGATTGGGCAGGTCATTGACCAGGTTCTGGTGGCTGGTTCTTCACCAGTTTTTTGGCAGATTTTTCTCCAGATGATCTTGGTGGTCATAGGAAATACACTGGTACAATGGGCCAATCCTCTTCTTTATAATCGTCTAATCTTCTCTTATACCAAAGACTTGCGAGAGCGAATCATCTATAAGCTCCATCGTTTACCGATTGCTTTTGTGGATCGGCAAGGTAGTGGGGAGATGGTTAGTCGTGTAACTACCGATATCGAACAGTTGGCAGCTGGCTTGACCATGATTTTTAACCAATTTTTCATTGGTGTCTTGATGATTTTGGTTAGTATTTTAGCCATGCTTCAAATTCATCTCCTCATGACTCTTTTGGTCTTGCTGTTGACGCCACTGTCTATGGTGATTTCACGCTTTATTGCCAAGAGATCCTATCATCTCTTCCAAAAACAAACAGAGACGAGGGGAATTCAAACTCAGTTGATTGAAGAATCGCTTAGCCAGCAGACCATTATCCAGTCCTTTAATGCTCAGGCAGAATTTATCCAAAGGTTGCGTGAGGCTAATGACAACTACGCAAGCTATTCGCAGTCAGCCATCTTTTATTCATCAACGGTCAATCCTTCGACTCGCTTTGTAAATGCGCTCATTTATGCGCTTCTAGCTGGAGTGGGAGCTTATCGTATCATGATGGGCTCTACCTTGACCATTGGACGCTTAGTGACTTTTTTGAACTATGTTCAACAGTACACCAAACCCTTTAACGATATTTCTTCAGTGCTAGCTGAGTTGCAAAGTGCTCTCGCTTGTGCAGAGCGTGTCTATGCTGTCTTAGAAATCTCTGAGGTAGCTGAAAGTGGTAAGGAAGTCTTGACCAGTGACCAAGTTAAGGGAGCTATTTCCTTTAAACAGGTTTCTTTTGGCTACCATCCTGAAAAGATTTTGATTAAGGATTTATCTATTGATATTCCAGCTGGTAGCAAGGTTGCCATTGTTGGTCCGACAGGTGCTGGCAAATCAACCCTTATCAATCTCCTCATGCGTTTTTATCCCATTAATTCAGGAGATATCTTGCTGGATGGGAAATCCATTTATGACTATAGTCGTGCCTCTTTACGCCAGCAGTTTGGCATGGTGCTCCAAGAAACCTGGCTCAAGCAAGGGACTATTCATGACAATATTGCCTTTGGAAATCCTAAAGCCAGTAGGGAGCAGGTGATTACTGCTGCCAAAGCAGCCAATGCGGACTTTTTCATCCAACAGTTGCCACAGGGATACGATACCAAGTTGGAAAATGCAGGAGAATCTCTCTCTGTTGGGCAAGCCCAGCTCCTGACCATCGCCCGAGTCTTTCTGGCTATTCCAAAGATTCTTATCTTAGACGAAGCAACTTCATCCATCGATACGCGGACAGAAGTGCTGGTACAGGATGCCTTTGCTAAACTCATGAAGGGGCGTACAAGCTTTATCATTGCTCACCGTTTGTCAACTATTCAGGATGCAGATTTGATTCTTGTCTTGGTGGATGGCGATATTGTGGAGCATGGCAATCATCAGGACCTCATGGCTAGAAAAGGCAAGTATTACCAAATGCAGCAAGCTGCAGCTTTTAGCTCTGAATAAGCCATTCTCTTTTGAAAGTTTATGGACGAAAAAAGTTGCCTTCGGGTGACTTTTTTGTTACAATAGCTAGAAAAATTGTTCACTGTAAATTGTCTTTTAGAAAAGGAGCCTAGAATGAAAGTCTTTCATCATGTAAATATCGTGACTTGTGACAAAGATTTCCATGTTTATCTAGATGGAATCTTAGCTGTTAAGGATTCTCAAATAGTCTATGTCGGTCAAGAGCAGTCAGAGATTTTAGAGCAAGCTGAGCAGATTATAGACTATCAGGGGGCCTGGATTATGCCTGGTTTGGTCAATTGTCACACCCATTCTGCTATGACAGGATTGAGAGGAATTCGAGATGATAGCAATCTCCATGAATGGCTTAATGACTATATCTGGCCAGCAGAAGCAGGATTTACTCCCGACATGACTACAAGAGCGGTTAAAGAAGCTATGATAGAGATGCTCCAGTCGGGAACAACAACCTTTAACGATATGTATAATCCCAATGGTGTGGATATTGAACGGATTTATCAGGCAGTGAAAACTTCCAAGATGCGTTGTTATTTCTCACCGACTCTTTTTTCTTCAGAGGCAGAGACAACTGCTGAGACCATAAGCAGAACTCGAGCAATCATTGAGGAAATTATTGGATATAAAAATCCAAATTTCAAGGTGATGGTAGCCCCACATTCTCCCTACAGCTGTGATAGAGACTTGCTGGAAGAAAGTTTAGACATGGCAAAAGAGCTTGCTATTCCAATCCATATCCACGTGGCGGAGACCAAGGAGGAGTCAGGAATTATCCTGAAACGATACGGCAAACGCCCCCTCGCCTTTCTTGAAGAACTGGGTTACTTAGATCATCCGTCTGTCTTTGCTCACGGGGTCGAATTAAACGAGAGAGAAATTGAACGCTTGGCAACTTCTCAAGTGTCTATTGCCCACAATCCTATTAGTAACCTCAAACTGGCATCAGGGATTGCTCCTATCATTCAACTGCAAAAAGCAGGAGTAGCAGTCGGAATTGCGACGGATTCGGTTGCCTCCAATAACAATCTAGATATGTTTGAGGAAGGACGGACTGCAGCCCTTCTTCAGAAGATGAAAAGTGGGGATGCCAGCCAATTCCCTATTGAAACAGCTCTCAAGGCACTAACAATCGAAGGGGCTAAGGTCCTAGGAATGGAAAATCAGATAGGAAGTCTAGAAGTCGGCAAGAAGGCAGATTTTCTCGTTATTCAACCACAAGGCAAAATTCATCTCCAACCTCAGGAAAATATGCTTTCTCACCTCGTCTATGCTGTTAAATCCAGTGACGTTGATGATGTTTATATCGCTGGAGAACAGGTTGTTAAGCAAGGCCAAGTCCTAACAGTAGAACTTTAAAAGAAAAATCACGAAAAAAGTTTGCAAAAGTCTTGCATTCTTTTTTTGACTATGCTATACTTATATACGGTTTGAAAAAACTGCCTAAGACAGTAGGGGAGTTCGACTCATAAATATCCTACCGAGGACAAAACGTATCATGTAAAAAGAAGCGTATTGTACTTTCGTGTCTAGGTTTGGGCGCGTTTTTCTTTTGAAAAATTTCCCCAAGCAAAATAATAACGGAGGTGAACACACTAATGAGTGAAGCAATTATTGCTAAAAAAGCGGAACTAGTTGACGTAGTAGCTGAAAAAATGAAAGCTGCTGCATCTATCGTCGTTGTAGACGCTCGTGGTTTGACAGTTGAGCAAGATACAGTTCTTCGTCGTGAGCTTCGTGGAAGCGAAGTTGAGTATAAAGTGATTAAAAACTCAATCTTGCGTCGTGCAGCTGAAAAAGCTGGTCTTGAAGATCTTGCATCTGTATTTGTTGGACCATCTGCAGTAGCATTTTCTAACGAAGATGTTATCGCACCAGCGAAAATCTTGAACGACTTTTCTAAAAACGCTGAAGCACTTGAAATCAAAGGTGGTGCAATCGAAGGCGCTGTCGCATCTAAAGAAGAGATTCTTGCTCTTGCAACTCTTCCAAACCGCGAAGGACTTCTTTCTATGCTCCTTTCTGTACTTCAAGCGCCAGTGCGCAACGTTGCTCTTGCAGTCAAAGCGGTTGCAGACAACAAAGAAGACGCAGCTTAATCTTAAGCTACGCAGCGTAGCCTAGCTACGAAAATCTATTATAAATTTAAAACATATTTGGAGGAAATAACAATGGCATTGAACATTGAAAACATTATTGCTGAAATTAAAGAAGCTTCAATCCTTGAATTGAACGACCTTGTAAAAGCTATCGAAGAAGAATTTGGTGTAACTGCAGCTGCTCCTGTAGCTGTTGCTGCAGCTGGTGCTGCTGACGCTGGTGCTGCTAAAGATTCATTCGACGTTGAACTGACATCTGCAGGCGACAAAAAAGTTGGCGTTATCAAAGTTGTACGTGAAATCACAGGTCTTGGACTTAAAGAAGCTAAAGAACTTGTTGACGGTGCACCAGCACTTGTTAAAGAAGGCGTTGCAACTGCAGAAGCTGAAGAAATCAAAGCTAAATTGGAAGAAGCTGGAGCTTCAGTTACTCTTAAATAAGAGGCATATACCAATTAGAATTCGGGATACTATAGTATCAGCCTTTTAGAATCGTGAACACATTTTAGAAACTGATAAATTAATTTAGTTTCCTACCAAAAACCCTACCAAAAATTAATTTGGCAGGGTTTTTCTTTTTAATAAAATTATTTTGGAGAACAGGGTTCGTTTTAAATGACCAGAAGTAAGCTATGTATAGATTCGAATTATAGTAGAATTTCGTATTTCAAATTTTGTAGAAATTTTTAAGACCCCTGACTATCGTTGTCACTATTTTGCAAAACATAAAAAATCAGAGTCAGATTTAGATTTTGCGGAATTTGTCTTTCAAAATCGGGGAAATCCAGATGAATTACAACACCAATTTGGTTTTATCTATGGTGTTCAGACTGATGACAATCCACCCCAAGCTTTAGCTCGTTTTCGTCAGAATGAAATTACAAAAGAAGAAATGCTTGCTGAGTTTAGAAACCCCTATTCTTTTAAATAATTATCCATTCACAACCAATCTTTTTGTGATATAATGAAAATAGAGAAGGTTTATCAATCAAAAACAGGAGAGGAGTTACAAAAATGGCAGTAGTATCATTGGAAAATAATATTAAACTATATAGTTCAGAATTATTTCAAGCACTATTAAAAGCCTCCAATTATAAATTGGATGAGCGTATTGCTCAGACTGTTACAGAAGTCTATGCTCGTAATCTAGATTATTCTGATCCTGAACGGATGCATGTTGGTGTAACTTCTGTTGCTAACAATTTGCTTACAAAAATTAAACAAGAGTATTTTAATGTATAGTATTTTGAAAAGCCACCGAAAAAGGAATTACTCTTTAAGGTGGCTTTTATAGAAGTAAAGTTTAGGCTAGAAAAACAAGAAATAACGCACCATTTTTGGTGCGTTTTGCTTTTTTATGCTATAATGGATTTATAAAAATAAAGGAGTTTGCCATGATTGGAAAGAACATAAAATCCTTACGTAAAACACATGACTTAACACAACCCGAATTTGCCCAAATTATAGGAATTTCTCGCAATAGCTTGAGTCGTTATGAAAATGGAACTAGTCCAGTCTCTACGGAACTAATAGATATCATTTGTCAGAAGTTTAATGTATCTTATGTTGATATCGTAGGAGAAGACAAAATGCTCAATCCTGTTGAAGATTATGAATTGACTTTAAAAATTGAAATTGTGAAAGAACGAGGTGCTAATCTATTATCTCGACTCTATCGTTATCAAGATAGTCAGGGAATTAGCATTGATGATGAATCTAATCCTTGGATTTTAATGAGTGATGATCTATCTGACTTGATTCATACGAATATCTATTTAGTAGAAACTTTTGATGAAATAGAGAGATATATCGGTTATTTGGATGGAATTGAACGTATGTTAGAGATATCTGAAAAACGGATGGTAGCCTAATGGAAATCCAAGATTATACCGATAGTGAATTCAAACATGCTTTGGCACGGAATCTTCGTTCTCTGACAAGAGGAAAAAAGTTCAGTAAGCAACCTATAGCGATTTTGCTTGGAGGGCAAAGTGGTGCTGGCAAGACTACAATTCATCGTATTAAACAGAAAGAATTTCAAGGAAATATTGTTATCATAGATGGCGATAGTTTTCGTTCTCAGCATCCACACTATTTAGAACTGCAGCAAGAATATGGCAAAGATAGCGTTGAATACACCAAGGATTTTGCAGGGAAAATGGTAGAGTCTTTAGTAACCGAATTGAGTCATTTGGGATACAATCTTTTGATTGAGGGAACTTTACGAACGATAGATGTTCCAAAGAAAACAGCACAACTCTTGAAAAGTGAGGGATATGAAGTACAATTAGCCTTAATTGCGACAAAGCCCAAATTGTCCTATCTGAGCACCCTTATCCGATACGAAGAACTGTACGCTGTCAATCCAAATCAAGCACGCGCAACTCCAAAAGAACATCATGATTTCATTGTAAATCATCTAGTTGATAATACACGACAATTGGAAGAACTGGCTATCTTTGAAAGAATTCAAATTTATCAACGAGATAGAAGTTGTGTATATGATTCAGGAGAAGATAAAACTTCAGCAGCAGAAGTGCTACAAGAATGCCTCTTCGGAAAATGGAGCAAGGTAGAGAAAGAGATGTTGAAGGTGGGGGAAAAGAGACTTAATGAATTACTTGAAAAATAAACAATTGATATTTTTAGGAGAGTAGAAGTGAGAGGATTTAATAACAAGATAAAGTTTGTTTATCAAGAACTAACAAATTCCAAAGAGAAATTCGGTAGCTTTCACAAGACTTTAATTCATTTGCATACACCTGCTTCTTATGATTACAAGCTATTTTCTAATTGGACTGCAACGAAATATAGAAAAATTACTGAAGATGAACTATATGATATATTTTTTGAAAATAAGAAAATAAAAGTTGATAAGACAATTTTTTTTAGTAATTTTGATAAGGTTGTTTTTTCTAGTTCAAAAGAATATATTAGTTTTCTTATGTTAGCAGAGGCAATCATAAAAAATGGAATAGAAATAGTTGTAGTAACTGATCATAATACTACCAAAGGTATTAAAAAGTTACAAATGGCAGTCTCAATCATAATGAAAAATTATCCGATTTATGATATACATCCTCATATTTTACATGGAGTAGAAATTAGTGCAGCAGATAAATTGCATATTGTATGTATATATGATTATGAACAAGAGTCATGGGTTAATCAATGGTTAAGTGAAAATATTATAAGTGAGAAAGATGGAAGTTATCAACATTCACTGACTATCATGAAAGATTTCAATAATCAAAAAATAGTTAATTATATTGCTCATTTCAATAGTTATAACATTTTGAAAAAAGGTTCTCACTTATCAGGTGCATATAAACGAAAAATTTTTTCTAAAGAAAACACACGATTTATTGGTGTTAAAAATATAAATTCTGTTGAAGGTTCTAGAAAAAAACTATTAACAGATTTTAATTGTGAGCCCAATTTTCTATTAGATAATGATTCTCACGAAATTGATTCACTCGGGAAGAACAATCTGTGGTTGAAAGGTGGAAAAATTTCTTTCAAGATGTTTCAAGAAGCATTGTTTGATTATAATGTATCAGTTAGTTTATGTGAGCCAAGCTTTAAACAAAAGTCCTATATAAAAGGATTATATATAGAAAATCGTGGGGAAAATAGAAGTTTTCTTGCAGGTGATAAGTTAAAAAAAGATAAAGACTTCTTTTTAACATTTTCACCATCTATGAATTGTTTAATTGGAGGGAGAGGTACAGGTAAAAGCACATTAATTGATATGTTACAATTTGTACTTTCTCAAGATTGTGATAAGCAAAGCAAATTGGAATTTCTATGTAACCATGCAAATGCTTTTGTACTCTATGTTTTAGAAGAAACTGAATATATTATTGAAGTTAGTTTGCCAGATGTCAAACAAGAAAATAAGGATAATATTTTACAATATTATGGGCAAAATCGAGAGAATAGGTTTGGCTATTCTTATATATTTAATTCTGACTCTATTAAAGAATGGACACGGTCTCAGTACACAAAAGTTTATAAAGTTGAAGGTAACCATTTTAAATTAGTTGATAAAACTAGAATTTTAGAGAAAATGTTTGATAGGAGATATTCTGTTAATGAGTTAGTTAAAACAGCTGACGGTGAAAAAATTACAGAATTTATTTCTAATTTAATGATTAAAAATAAAAAATTACCGAGACCAGACTATGGGCTAAGAACTCAGACACTCGAATCGTTTGAAGCAAAATTAAAGGAACTTGATGAATATTTAAAACAGCGGAAGCAATTAATACTCGAAATTATTGAGGATTTTAATGAAACTCAGATTGGTAAGTTAAGAATTTGTTATGAGCAAATTGATAGATGGGAAGAACCGCATTTCGAAAATTATCTTTTCAAGAATAATCGTTCTTCGTTTGATAATTATAGAATTAGTATGCAAGATGTAGCAGACGTTTTATATCTTATCTATCGGGAATTAGGATTGAAAGAATTTGTTAAAGTCATTGTAAGACAAAATATCCCTAATAAGTATTTTATGCTTTTAAAAAGTATCTCTGAAGATAATTTTGCAAAACAAGAAAATAATTGGAGAGATAAATCTGAAATTAATGAATACAACATTACGCATTTAAAAAAGAGTATCTACTCTTTAATTGAAAATAGTAGTTTATTAAATGAGTTTAAAAGAGTTTTAAAAGAGCATGTAGCTAATGAAAGGTTATTTTTGGAGTTTAATATTAACTCGAAAGAATCTTCGCACCAACTTGATATTGTCTATAAAGAAGTTGGTGTATTAAGTTTGGGACAAAAAGTTGTAGCCATGCTTGATTTTTTATTAGCATATAGTGATTATTCTAAAGACTTCAGACCATTGATTATTGATCAGCCTGAAGACAATCTAGACAATCGTTATATTTACAGGCATTTAGTTCAGCAGTTTAGAGATGTGAAAGCTCAACGTCAAATTATTTTAGCAACACATAATGCTACAATTGTAACAAATTCTATGACAGATCAAGTTGTTATTATGGAGTCAGATGGAGTTAACGGATGGATTGAATCACAGGGATATGTTAGTGAAAAATATATAAAAAATCATATCATCAATCAATTAGAGGGAGGAAAAGATTCCTTCAAGCATAAAATGTCTATATATGAGACGGCTTTATCAGAGTAGAGTCAGAAAAAGTAGGTTAGAAATTTAGCCTACTTTTTTCTTTGTCCGACAGGCATAGTGTACATCTGAGGTACAAGTCCTCTGTGGATATTTGTTGCAGCAATCTAAATCGTTTGATGATTTTTTAGAGAAAGCAAAGCAGTTGTATGTTCAGATTGATTTTAGTCAAAAGCATAGCCGTTTTTTGATGACAGATAGAACGATGATAAAACCAATTCGAGGACGCCAACTCAGCAAACGAGATTTATATGATGAAGAATTTTTTAGAATACATTTTGCCAAACAAGAGATTGAAAGTCGTTTAGAATTTTTGTTGAACCGTGTCAATTCTTTAGAAGATTTAATAACAAAAGCAAAAGAATTGAATCTAACCATTGACTTAAAACAAAAAAATGTAACTTTTATCCTGGAAGAAGATAATCAAAAGATAAGCCTGAATCATAAAAAAATTAGCGATAAGAAATTGTACGATGTTCAATTTTTTAATCGTTATTTTGAAGATAGAGAAGTTAGAGATATTCAAGCATTAGAAAATCTTCAGGAAGATTTTCAGACTTTTCGAGAGGAGCAGCATAAGGAGAAAGTCTCCGCTGAAGAAATCGAGGAAGCCTTCAAGAAATACAAGGAAAAACGAGATGCTATCCATGAGTTTGAGATTGAACTTACGGATAATCAGATAGAGAAGTTGGTTGATGATGGTATCTATATCCGGGTTTCGTTTGGTATTAAACAGAGTGGACTCATCTTTATTCCTAACTACCAGCTAGATATTTTTGAGGAAGACAATCAGAAAAAATATAAAGTCTACATTCGAGAAACGTCTTTTTACTTTGTCTATAATAAAGAAAACAAGGATAATAATTGTTTCATCAAGGGTAGGACTTTAATCAGATAATTGAGCAACGATAGCCAAAAACTCCCATATAGACGACCAACTTTAAAAAGTCTTTAAGACAAGATTTCTGAAATTAATCTTATGATTGAACTATCTAACACGAACAAACAATACCAAGAAATCAAAGATGAGCTTGTATTAGAAATTGCAGAGATTGATATGAAGCTAGAAGAAACCCAAGAAAAAATCGCCACCTTAAACAAGATGGTGGAAGTCCTTATCAATTTGAAGAGTGAAGATCATGAGACTAGAAAATTAGCTAAGTATGATTTTGCCCAAATGAACATGACGGAATCAATAACGTTAGATCGACTCAATACAGATATTTTAAAATTACAACAGGAACTTGGTAATGAAATTAATGAATATGAGGAGATAGCTAGAAGACAGGATTCGTTTGTGAAAATTATTAATACCAATAAATTTACAGTCCTAAAATTTCACGAGAATGCTTTACTAGAATAATAGTATTTACGACTAATTCGTTAAAATATAGAGAATAATTTCATTTATTTTTTATTTACTAGTTTATTAAAATGATCAGTATGGTGTAATCTTAACTTGTCTTCTCTTAAAATATCGAGAACTTGTATGGCCTGTTTCATTTTTTCAATTCCACTACTTAATTGGCGTTTAAATTCATAGTATCCAGTTGCATAGAGAAAAACTGTCTGTTCATAGAAGTTAAATTCATTATCTAATAATGTTTTTATCTCACTAATTAAATAGGAACAATTAGAAAATTTTTCCTCATCTATACTAAGAATTAAACAATTTATAGCAAGTTGAGTGACCATTCGTTTATTGGTTTTATTCAGAGAAGAGTAGATATAATTCTTTAACAATTCCTTTGTCAATAAGAAGTAGGAATTGTAGTTAATTGTTCGTGCACAGTTACCAAATATAATAATCTCATAGTAACCCCATTTTTCGACTTTAAAAAGATAGCCTGTCAGTTGAAGTAGTTCTTCATCTGATGGAATGATCCTCGAATCCATTGTGTGCAGAATGGATTTTACCATAGTTTTCTCTAAAGGATCTAGAGTGTAATTTGTAGTGTCAGATAGTAGGCACGCTATATTATCAATACTTTGTGATGAGTATTGTTTACGAATATATTGAACTAGGTTAGCAAATGATTCACTATTGGTGTAGTCATCATCGTGTAAAATAAGAAACTCATCTAGGGTAACGTGCAACTTGTCTAAAATATTGATTAGTCTAATACATGAGATTTCTGATTCTCCACGTTCGAATCGAGATATTTGAGATTTAGAAAGATGCTCGTCAGCAACAGAACATAAACTGATTTGTTTTCCTTTACGAACTTTTCTGAGTGTGATACCAAGTTTTGATTTCATAATTTTCCCGTTTTCCCAACAAAAAAGTAATTGATTCTTATTTATTGTACAATAAATAAAAACTGAAAGGAAGTCTAAATATGAAGAAAATTTTAAAAAATTCCCCAATTTTATTGTTGGTAATGGATATTATTATTGTCGGTGGATAAAATGTTTAGGTGTACACCTAAGAGTCTGGGACAAAAAGATTTTGATTTTAGGAATTCTTGATTATAAATTTTAAAAATCGATAGATTAGACAAAAAAGCGAATAAGACAGAATTCTGAGTGTCAGATAACTCGTTTTGTTAGCTTTTTATATTTAAGGTTAGACTTTTGTCCCAGACTCTTAGTACTGGTTGGAGGATACGATGAAAGATAGTATGGTTAATTATTGGTTAAATTATTTTCCGGAGTATAGTTTAGAAACGTTTGAAGTAGAATAGATATTAAGGGCCTATCTTTCTCTTATTCCAAAGACTCAGCTCCTGTAATAGAAAATTTAAATTTGACTATTGATTCAGGACAGAGAATTGCACTAGTCGGTCAACCGGGGTCAGGAAAAAGTACGTTATCAAAAATACCATCAGGATTATATAAGATTGATACAGGAAAAGTTTTATTTGATGGTGTAAATATTAATCAAATAGATAAAAAAATATTAAGTCAAAATTTAGGAGTAGTTCCACAGGATTCATTTTTATTGAACAGAAGTATTCTTGATAATATAACTTTAAAGCACGAAGTTACTTCACAAAAGATAGAGGAAGTTTGTAAAGCAGTTCAAATCTATGATGAAATCATGGCTATGCCGATGAAATTTAATACTATCATCTCAGAGATGGGTTCAAATATTTCAGGTATTCAAAGACAACGGATAGCACTGGCACGTGCATTAATAAATAATCCTAGTATTGTAATTTTAGATGAGGCAACTAGTGCATTAGACACTATTAATGAGGAAAGAATAACAAAGTATATAAAAAGTCAGGGCTGTACTCAAATAATTGTAGTTCACAGATTGTTATCGATTAAGGATGCGGGATATTATTTTTGTAATGAAAGGTGGTAAGATTGTTGAGTCAGGAAATCATAAGTACTTAATGGCTCTTGGTGGAGATGACTAGAGCTTATATACAAAAAGGAAATGAGGTGTACAGAAAATGAAGAAAGAAAATGAATATGTAATTTCAACAGCAGCCTCACTAGGGGTGATGATTGGAATAGTGTTTGCAATTTTTTTAGATTTTCCAGTTGAATATGGTATTTCTTTAGGCTTGTTGAATGGAATAGTATTGGGTTCGCTGATTGTTTACAAAAACAATAATAATTAAGCATAATTTTTTGCTGTAAACTAACGAGTAGAGATGGCTATAGTTGAAATTATAAATCTAACAAAAAACTTTAAAGATATTGAAGTTATTCATAACACTTCATTTTATTTAAATAATAGAGCGACTACATTAGTAGCTTAAAAACATGATTAAACCGTTATTCTTAGGACTAGCGGTTTTTATTTTTATGTGCCAGGGGGCAAAAAAGGGGGCGAGTAAGTAATTTTCCAACTGTTTAATTCAAGCTAAAAATCCCCAATCGTAGTGATTGAGGATTGAGCAAATAAATCTTAAACAATACCTTGGGCAATCATAGCGTTTGCTACATTTTCAAAGGCAGCAATGTTAGCTCCTGCAAGGTAGTCTTTATCAAGACCGTATGTTTCTGAAGTAGTTTTAGCTGTGTTGAAGATGTTTGTCATGATGTCTTTGAGACGGCCATCAACTTCTTCACGAGTCCATGAGAGACGAAGACTGTTTTGGCTCATTTCAAGGGCTGAAACGGCTACACCACCAGCGTTGGCAGCTTTCGCAGGTCCGTAGAAGATACCATTTTCTTTGTAAACTTTGATGGCATCAAGATCGCTTGGCATGTTGGCACCTTCAGATACACAGATAACGCCTTGAGCAACCAAACGTTTAGCTGCTTCACCGTTGATTTCGTTTTGAGTCGCACATGGAAGCGCAATGTCATAGTTTCCAGCGTAAGTCCATACAGAACCTTCATGATAAGTAGCAGTTGCTTTCTCAGCTGCATACTCAGTCAAACGAGCGCGACGTTTTTCTTTAACATCAGCCAATAGATCGAAGTCGATACCATTTTCATCGATGACATAACCATTCGAATCAGATACAGAGATAACAGTTGCACCGAGTTCAGTCGCTTTTTGAAGAGCGTATTGAGCAACGTTACCAGAACCTGAAATAACGACTTTCTTACCAGCAAAGCTGTTACCGTTAGCTTTGAGCATTTCTTCAGTATAGTAAACCAAACCGTAACCAGTTGCTTCTGGACGGATCAAGCTACCACCAAATCCAAGAGGTTTACCAGTCAAGACACCAGCATCAAATTGGTTAAGACGCTTGTATTGACCGTAAAGATAACCAATCTCACGTCCACCTACACCGATATCACCAGCAGGTACGTCAAGTGATGGCCCAATGTATTTTTGCAATTCAGTCATGAAGCTTTGGCAGAAGCGCATCACTTCAGCATCTGTTTTACCTTTAGGATCGAAGTCTGATCCACCTTTACCTCCACCGATAGGAAGTCCAGTCAAGACATTTTTAAAGATTTGTTCAAATCCGAGGAATTTCAAGATCCCTTGGTTTACAGTTGGGTGGAAACGAAGTCCGCCTTTGTATGGTCCAACAGCTGAGTTGAATTGAACACGGTAGCCACGGTTTACTTGAACTTTTCCATCACGGTCAACCCAAGGAACACGGAAAGAAATCACGCGCTCAGGCTCAGTAATACGTGCCAAGATATTTTCTTCGATATACTCAGGGTGTTTTTCAAATACAGGTTCTAAAGTGTTGAAAAATTCTTCAACAGCTTGGAGGAATTCAGCCTCGTGCCCGTTACGAGCTTTTACAGTTTCAAACACGCTTTGGATATATTCTTTAGCAGATGTCATATCGTTCTCCTTTTATTGTCATATTTTATTACATGAGTCATTATAGCAGAATTTTTTTTCACTGTAAAGAAAAAAACAGAAATTTTCTAAAAATTCTTTCAATTCAGTTTTTGGGATTTTTTGAAAATAGATAAAAAAACGAACGTTTTTCTTGTAAATATCTTTCTCAAAGAGAAAATCTTAAAGTATGCTATAAGAAAAGAAAATGTTTAGCAATTCAGAAATCACTTGTTAATTTATCCGTGATATGTTAGATTTGCCAGTAAAACTATGACCATTTTGGAGGAAAGCAATATTTACATCCCCTTATTCAGGGCAGGATTTTCTATACAAGTATAGATGTCTTGCTGGAGTTGGATCATGGAACCCAAGCGGTTATTGAGATTTAGAACTATCATCAGAATTTTTTCATTAGGCTTGTTCGCTAACCATAAAGTACTATACTATCCATGAACAGGGCCCAGAAAAAGTAGCCTTATTTCTTAAGAATTTTAATAGTTTAAAGCAATTAGCACCTGTTTATATTGATGAAACAGGATTCGATACTTATTTTTATCGAGAATATGGTCGCTCTTTAAAAGGTCAGATAATAAGAGGTAAAGTATCTGGAAGAAGATATCAGAGGATTTCTTTGGTTGCAGGGCTAACAAATGGTGAGTTAATCGCTCCAATGACTTACCAAGAGGCGATGACGAGCGACTTTTTTGAAGCATGGTTTCAGAAATTTCTCTTACCAACATTAAACAAACCATCAGTTATTATTATGGATAATACAAGATTCCATAGAATGGCTAAGATAGAAGTCTTGTGTGAAGAGTTTGGGCATAAACTTTTACCTCTTCCTCCCTACTCACCTGAGTACAATCCTATGGAGAAGACATGGGCTCATATCAAAAAGCACCTCAAAAAGGTATTATCAAGTTGTAATACCTTTTACGAGGCTCTTTTGTCTTGTTCTTGTTTCAGTTTGTTATAAATACCTAAGATAAGAGTTACACTAGGTAAATAAAAATCTCTATACTATCTGAAAGTGAAGATTACTCACTATAAGATAGCATAGAGCCTTTTTGTTGTAGTTAAATTATCCTACCCACTCACCGTCGTAATTGACACGGTAGCCGTCTGGGGTCGTCGTATTGATGGCTAGGGCACCAGAGCTATAGGCATAGTACCATTTACCAGATACTTTCATCCAGCCTGTTTTCATAGCACCTGAATCTTGAAGGTAGTACCAGCTACCGTTATCTTTGAGCCAACCAGTCTTCATAGCGCCTGAACCGTCGAGATAGTACCAGCTACCGTCTTTCACCCAGCCTGTTTGCATCCAACCAGAGTTGTCAAAGCGATACCAAGTTCTATTTATTTTTTCCCATCCATTACTCGTGTATGAGCCGTCATTGTGTTTAAACCACCAACGTCCGTTTGATTGAATCCAACTTCCGAAGTATTGAGAATGATTGAACCAACTTCTTAGTCGATTAAGAAATTCGGCAGGGTCATTGGTCTCATCGTCTAGTTTCTGACTTGAATTTGTATTTTCATTTTTGGTTTTATGAGTTCCGATAGCCTTTAAGTCTTTGTCAAAAAGATTTGCCTTAGTCGCAAATGTTTGAATCTGAGAAGAATTTGCTTCTGTATATTGAATAGCCTTTCCATAACCACCAGCTAATTCTTCAGAGCCACCAGATGCTGTTCCGAAACTTTGTGCAACGGTAATCCATCCATTTTGAGTGGCAGGGTTTTCAAAGGCTGCAAGCCCCATATAGGTCAGTTTTGGATCAATTAAGGATTTATAGTGTCCAGTTTGACCTGTAACACTGACACCACTACGAGATTTAACATAATCGGCTTTTTCATCATACCATTGCTGGATGGCCTTCATAAATCCGTCATAGTTCCAAGCCAAATTTTCTGAAAGGGAGAAATTTCCTGCAGGCCAAGCGCTCCAAATGTCCTTACTAGATAAGCGTGTGTGATCAATGGTGATCGAAGCTTCTGCTGCACGAACGAAGGCTGTTTTTTCTAGCGCAGTTGACCATTTGATAGGAACATAGCTAGTAACTAGACCTTCGTCTGCTGCCTCTTTTCGAATGGCATTGATACGGTCTAAGATAGCCTGTTTATCTGGCGTTAAGAAAGTCCCTTCAACCCCAACTAGAGTAGTACCAGAAGAAGTACTAGTGACCTCAGAGTTTAAGATATTGTAGGATTGACCATTGATTGCTTGAGTGGAAACCAGCCTATCATTAGCGGCTACTGATTGTGATGTAAGAGTTCCAGCTCCTAACAAGGAAAGTACTAAAACTGTAGCAAGTGTGAACTTTTTAGTTTTATTGTTCATTTTGTGTCCTCCTATTTTTATTATAACATCTCTACTGGGCAGAGTAAACTAAAATTCGGTATAGCTAGGGACTAGATTTATTTTAAATTTAGATGTTAGCAAAAATTTTTCTTAAATTTGGTGTATAATATAAATAGATGATTTTAATGAATCTACTCGACTTGTTCGATAACTATCTGAAGCGAGATTAGGTGCTCAGAAATTGAATTTTTAAGGTTCCCACTTAGTCATACTTTTTAGGTTTCACATCTTTAAATAAGCTAAACACTCTATGATGTAATATAAATTATAGTTTAGAGGATGTAGAACAAATCTTCCTTCATCAAGGAAGTCAAAGAACTCAATAACACAGGGATTCCATTCCCCTAGAAAGGTTAAATAAATGAAATCATATAAGAAATTTACGATTCTTGCTCTAGCTCTTCTTGGATTTACTAGCCAAACAGTTCTAGCTAATGATACTAGTCATCCTACGAATAACTCTATCGCTAGTTCAACTACTAGCTCTGCAAGTGATTCTCAAGCAGCTGCAGAAAACCAGCCGACGACTCCTAGTTCGAGTGAGCAGGAGACAAAACCAACTCTTCCTACTGAGTCTAAGCTACAAACTGGTTGGGTAAAAGAAGACGGGAAGTGGACTTATTATAGTCAAACAGGTGTCAAATTTACAGATACTCTTTATGAGGGCTACCTATTTGATAAGAATGGTTACTTACTTGAAAATAGCTGGTATCAGATGGCTAACAAGTGGTACTACGCCAATGGCTCAGGAAAATATTTGTCTAACCAATGGAGTCAAATCAATGGTAAATGGTATGCATTTGATCAAAATGGTGCCATGATGGCTAATACTTGGAAGGGAAACTATTACCTGAAATCCAGTGGGGCTATGGCAGATAAAGAATGGGTGTACGATCCTAACTACTCTAGCTGGTTTTATCTCAAGTCAGGTGGGCACTATGCTGAGCAGCAATGGGTCGGCTCTTACTATCTAAAATCTGGTGGCTACATGGCTCACAAAGAGTGGCTTTATGATCCAGATTATCAAGCTTGGTATTATCTTAAAGAAGATGGCGTTTATGTCACTGGAACTTATACTATTGATGGAAGTAGTCATTTTTTCAAAGATAATGGTAAATGGGTTCAAGAACTTCCAAAAGGATTTGAAAAGGGGCGCTATAGTAAAACTATCTTCCTAGATCCTGGGCATGGTGGACGTGATTCGGGCGCTTACTATTATGGAATAGCTGAAAAAGATTTGAATCTACAGGTCTCTCGTAAATTACGGAAACGTTTAGAAGAACTTGGCTATATAGTTTTAACATCTCGTGATAGTGATGTGGATGTTGACTTTGTGACAGAGCGTTCTCGTATGGTAAATAAAACGAATGCAGACTTCTTTATTAGTATTCATTTTAACGCTACTGGGAATGACACAACACTGAATCTGGGAATACAGACTTATTCTTATAAGGAAGATGCAGGTTACCCGAGCAAGATTAACCAGTACTGGCATAATAATCCAGACCGTATAAGTGAAAGTAATCGTTTGGCCGCTGACCTTCATTCATCTCTCTTGACCGAGACAGGAGCTAGAGATGCTGGACTTCTGCAAGCCACCTTCGCTGTTCTTCGTGAGACTGCGAAACCTGCTGTGTTATTAGAGTTGGGTTATATGGATAATTCAGAAGAAAACCAACGAATCCGTAGTGAACAATACCAAGATAAGTTGGTTGAAGGCATTATTAAAGGAATTCAAAAATATTACGCTGGAAATTAAGAAACTAGATCAAACTAAGCTTTGGAGATTGTCCTAGGCTTAGTTTTTTATTGGTAAGGAACTGAAAATCAAGATAAGGAAGACTAAGCCTTGTCAAATTAAAAAACTTTGTACTCTGGAAACCATTGTGTGGCTAGTTAGAGTGCAAAGTTTTTTTGATTTTCTAGTTAAAATGAGGACTGTATTTTTTATGAGTATACTATATGATTAAGAGTAGTGGACATTAAAATGATGATTTTGAGTTTTTATTATTTTTGCTTTGTAGCAAGGTAACATAGTCGCTTTTTGTGTGGAATAAGTGGGAAAGAAAAACAGTTCTTTGAGTTTGATCGATAAAGTAAAGCAAGATATATTGCCCGATAATTTTTCCTCGTGTGGGGTACTTACTATTGATTTTAAGTCCGATTTTTTCATCTGCATCAAAGCCAGCTTCAGGAAAGGTTTCTAAACTTTTTAAGCCGTCTAAAATTTTGGCCACAGTATTTTTAGCCGACTGGGGTGATAAAAGAACAGTAGTAATGTAATCATGAATACTGTCAATTGCTTGACTCACTTCGGTAGATAGAATCACTTTATAAGTCATATCGTAGCCTCATATCATCTAGGGAAGTTCCTTGTCCGGATTCATATTCTCTTAAGGCGCGTTCAGATTGGGCTTGTAGTTCTTGAATCAATCGTTCACGGTGTAAATCTTCTGCAGTTTTTATTGGCAAATCCTGTTCGAGGACAATCTGCTCGATAAAAAGACTAATAGCATCCGTCATAGTCATTCCTTTTTCCTTGATGATAGCTCTAGCCTGTTCCATTGATGACTCATTGATTTTAAAATTGTATTGCTTAGTAAGTGATGTCGTCATGGTATATCTCCAATCTATACTATATATAGCTAGTATATATCTTTTCTATTTTTTAGGCAAGAAAAAACTCTATATTCTGAAAACCATCGAGTGGCTATCGAGAGTGCAAAGTTTTTTTGAGCTTGGAAAATTTGGATTTAAAAACTGATTTCAAGAAAGAAAAAAGAACAGCCGAAACTGTTCTTTTTATCATTATTTGAGACCGTATTTTTTGTTGAAACGATCCACGCGTCCATCTGCTTGAGTGAACTTTTGACGTCCAGTGTAGAATGGGTGTGAGTCTGATGAAATTTCCACACGGATCAATGGGTAAGTCTCGCCTTCGAACTCAACTGTTTCGTTAGAGCGTTTTGTTGAACCGCTAAGGAATTGGTAACCAGTAGTTGTGTCCATGAAGACAACTGGGCGATATTCTGGATGGATATCTTTTTTCATTTTGCAATAGTTCCTTTCTGCCATGGTCTCTTTGCGAGCCATAGATTGTTACCATACTAGTCTATCAGATTCTGAAAAGTTTGGCAAGTATTTTATCAGTTTTTAAGCAAGTTTTTTAACTTTTGGTAGATGATTTCGTTTTCCTCTAGGCTATAGGAATTAGCACCACTTGCTAGAGGGTGGCCTCCACCATCATGTTCCTTGGCAATTTCATTGATAGGATGAATTTTACTGCGTAAGCGAACGCGGTAGTGGCCATCAGCCTGTTCCACAAAAATTCCCCAGAGACTCACACTGTCAATGCGTCCAGGCGCACCGACAATGGCTGCAGTTTCAGCATCGGTAACATTGAATTGTTTCAAGATTTCTTGACTCAGGATAACGCGAGCTGCACCATTTTCATCCACTTCCAGATGGTCGTAGATGTAGCCTTGAAGTTTCGCAATTTTGTAGCTCATAGTGTCCATTTTGCGAGTGAGGGCCGCAAAGTCAAAGTTTTGTTCTCTCAGAGAGGCAGCCAGGCGGAGGGTGCGTGCAGTGGTAGAAGGGTAGAGGAATCGACCTGTATCACCAACGATTCCTGCAAAAAGTAGCTCAGCAGCACGATCTGACAAGACCAGTTGGGTTGTTTGGGCAAATAGGGTAATCATCTCGCTAGCACTGCTAGAATTAGTATCCACCCAAGATAGGTCACCGTATACATCATCATTTGGATGGTGGTCAATCTTAATGAGAAAATCACCTTGACTATAGCGCTTATCATCAATACGAGCAGTATTGGCCGTATCACAGACGATAACAAGTGCCCCTTGGTAGGCACTATCTTCAACAAGATCCATCTCAGCCATCCAGGTAAGAGTTGGTTCATCAAAACCAACTGCTTTGATGGTTTTTTCAGGGAAATGATGTTCCAGTAAGGCCTTCAATCCCACCTGACTTCCCAAGGCATCAGGGTCTGGTTTCATATGACGGTGAATGATAATCGTGTCGTATTCTTTGATTTTTTCTAAAATTTGATGGCAAATTTCCATAAATAACCTCAATTCTTTCTCATTTCATTGTAGCACAAGAATTTTTATTTTTAAAATGAAAAAGATGTGATATAATGGAGAAAGATAAATTGAGGAGGACGATATGGCATTAGCAAAAATTGTATTTGCCAGTATGACCGGTAATACCGAAGAAATTGCAGATATTGTAGCAGACAAATTACGTGACTTGGGCTTGGATGTCGATGTTGATGAATGTACAACTGTTGACGCTTCAGACTTCTTGGAAGCAGACATCGCTATTGTTGCGACCTATACTTATGGTGATGGAGAATTGCCAGATGAGATGATGGACTTCTACGAAGACCTAGCAGATCTCAACTTGAATGGCAAAATCTACGGAGTGGTCGGCTCAGGAGATACCTTCTACGATGAATTCTGTAAGGCTGTTGATGACTTTGACCGTGTCTTTGTGTCAACAGGAGCAGAAAAAGGTTCAGAGTGTGTCAAAGTTGATCTTTCTGCCGAGGAAGAAGATATTGAACGCTTGGAACAATTCGCAGAAGAATTGGCTGCTAAAGTAGGATAAGCATAAGAGTGCGCTGATGTAATCAATCAGTGCATTTTTCTTATCATGAGTTGGGATTTTACTAGCCTATTTGCTGGCTTTTTGATACAATAATTCAAATAAAGGAGGATACTGTATGGATTTAGATATTATTCGTCAAGAAATTGATCAAATCGACGACCAAATCGTCAAGCTGTTAGAAGAACGAATGCATTTGGTTGAGGGGGTAGTTGCCTATAAGAAAGCTTCAGGGAAACCAATTTTAGATACCAAGAGAGAGGCAGTTATTTTTGAAAAGGTTAGAAGTCGTGTAGGAGACAAGCGCTATCAGGAGACTATTGTAGCGACTTTTTCGGACATACTCAAACGTTCGCGTGATTATCAGGATCAAAATATCAAATGAAAAAAGAACCATTTTATCCGCTAGGGATTTTTCTAGCTGCTATGTTGGGCGGACTTGTCCGCTACCTAGTTTCCACTTGGTTACCAGCCAGTCCTGACTTTCCTTGGGGCACTCTCTTTGTCAACTATCTGGGAATTTTTTGCCTGGTTTATCTTGTCAAGGGATATCTGGTCTATAAAGGAACCAGTAAAGGCGTTATTTTAGCTCTGGGTACAGGTTTTTGTGGTGGTTTGACAACATTTTCTAGTCTCATGCTTGATGCTGTGAAACTACTGGATACAGGGCGTTATCTTAGTTTAGTCCTGTATTTGCTTTTGAGCATCGGTGGAGGACTGCTTTTAGCTTACTATTTAGGGAGGAAGAAATGGTAATCGTCTATCTTGCAATTGCTTGTGGTTTCGGAGCTTTAGTGCGCTATTTCTTTTCCCGCTATAATCAAGCTTCCAAATTGCCATTCGGAACGCTCATAGACAATCTTTTGGGTTGTTTTTTGATTGGATTATTCTACAATCATGTGGAATCTAAGGAAGTCTATGCTATTCTAGCAACTGGATTTTGTGGAGGTTTGACAACTTTTTCGACCTTGAATGACGAACTTCAAAGACTGTTAAGTGATAAGAAGGTATTTTATAGCTACCTAGCCTTAACCTACCTAGGTGGTTTAGTTGCGATTTTTTTAGGAATTCTGCTATAAATTTCTTTACTTTTTTGTGGAAATTTGGTAAACTGTATCTTGTGTGTAATGGACGCACAAAAATACAGTTTATCCGCTGAGGAAGATTCCTCAAGATTGACAAAGATAGGAGAATAAAATGAATCCATTAATCCAAAGCTTGACTGAAGGTCAACTTCGTACAGATATCCCATCATTCCGTCCTGGTGACACTGTTCGTGTACACGCGAAAGTTGTCGAAGGAAACCGTGAACGTATCCAGATTTTTGAAGGTGTTGTTATTGCACGTAAAGGTGCTGGCATCTCAGAAAACTACACAGTTCGTAAAATCTCTAACGGTGTAGGTGTTGAGCGTATCTTCCCAATCCACACTCCACGTGTTGAAAAAATCGAAGTTGTTCGTTACGGTAAAGTACGTCGTGCGAAATTGTACTACTTGCGTGCTCTTCAAGGTAAAGCAGCTCGTATCAAAGAAATCCGTCGTTAATTCGACTAAAAAACTCTGCTCATTTAGCAGAGTTTTTATCTAGCTCCCTTAGTTCAATGGATATAACAACTCCCTCCTAAGGAGTAGTTGCAGGTTCGATTCCTGCAGGGGGCATGTAATTAGATATCAAAGAAGTTTGTCAAAAAGTCTTTGATATTAAAAGAACGCATAATATAGGGGATTTATGTACTGACCCCCAAAAGTTAGATTTTTTCTGTCTAACTTTTGGGGTGCAGTTCATTATCTCCATAATATTATGCGTTTTATTATTGAAAAATTTGGGCAATCATCAGATAAAATTGAGACTATATCGAGTATATAAATGTTTGTATAATCAATTTATTCAAAATCGTCAAGTTCTAAATTATTTAAAGGACTATAACATTCATATTTCTTTAAGTAATTGTTTATTTCTTCAGCAGTAGAACAAGGTAAATTAACTCTTAAATAGTCAATATCTTCTTTAGATAAAAAATGATTTGCATTCAAAATTGAGAAGCGAAATAATGCTTCATCAAAAGCAAAATCGTAATCGTCATCAGATAATGATTCCATTAATGTTTGAATATGTTTTAGTGAGTAGTCAGGTATCGAATCGGGATAATATACTGGATAATCAGTGGCTGAAAAATTGTTTTCTAATCCTGAACTAGTAATTATCAAAGATTCTATGTAATATATTAAAGAATGTTTAATATTACCTTCTTGTTCCAAATGTCTTCCTTGAGCCTTTCGTGTGTTAGATAAACATCCAAAATCTCCTGATACAGTATTCCTATGAGCTTGTTTATTTAAAAGACTCCATTTTATATCACCAAAAGTTGCTTTAAAAGAGATATTATTTTTTTCTTTACAATAATCTTCCATAGTTATGTCTTTATCATAGTATGCTTTGATAAAGTCACTATGTTCGATAATAAGATTTTGTGCTTCTTTTGTTAGTTTAAATTCGAACGGAATATCTAATTTGTCAACGTTGATATTATTAATTATTCTTGTAATTAATTCTGCTTTTTTTCCAGAAGTAGGTAAATTATGTTTAGATAATATAGTTTTTAATTCTACTACTTTAAGATATGATAAAGTCTTATTTTTAGTGAAGTATCCTAATTTGTATAATTGATTGTGTGTAGATTCAGGGTCAATTTGAAGAGAGTATTTAAAATATCTTGGGAAATTATAATTTCTCCCTGTTTTTTGAGTCCAATCTATGAGTATGAGTTGCCCAGGAGTAAGGCCGCACTCTAATTTGTTTAGGTAAAAATTGTTACAATCAGAATTTGTGTCTCTATTATGATTATTTTGTTTTAAATTAAATAGTTTGCTAAAAAAATTCATTGGATTTTATTGCTAATCAATTCTTATTGAAAAATGATACTTTTACAGTACCCATGTACGGATAGCATGGGCAACGCCAGATTCGTCATTTGTTTTGGTGATGTATTTGGCGATTTTTTTGATTTCTGGATTTCCGTTTTCCATGACTACAGGGTTGCCAACGACTTCCAGCATGGCACGGTCATTTTCTTCGTCACCGATAGCCATGGTTTCATCTTTGGTCAATCCGAGTTTTTCAGCTAGGTGGGTAATAGCTGAACCCTTATCTACATTCTTTTTAAGGAGTTCGAGGTAGAAAGGAGCCGATTTGTTAATGGAGTAGCGCTCGTAAAATTCTGCTGGGATTTTTTCAATCGCAGCATCCAGAATCTCAGGTTCATCGATGAACATACACTTGACAATTTCTTTGTCAGCCATTTCTTCAGGTGTACGGTAGAAGATAGGCATGCTGACGAGGGTTGATTCGTGCACTGTGTATTTTCCGATATTGCGATTGGCCGTGTAGATACCGTCTTTGGTAATAGCGTGCATGTGAACACCGAGCTTACGACTGAGAAATTCCATAACCAGATAATCCTCATAGGTCAAGGATTCGCTGATAATTTCATGGCCTGTAGCAGTTTCTTGGACAAGGGCACCGTTGAAGGTCACCACATAGTCACCCTCGTCTCTCAACTGCAAGTCGTCCAGAAGTTTGGCAACACCTGCGATAGGGCGGCCAGTTGCAATGACGACTTTGACACCAGCTTCTTTGGCATCTTGGATGGCAGAAAAGACTTCAGGAGTGATTTCCTTTTGGCTGTTGACTAGGGTTCCGTCAATATCGACGGCGATTAGTTTAATACTCATAAAATTCCTCCTCTAGTTTTTATTTGGGGTAAAATGATCGTTCTCAATCAAGTGTAAAAATTGCTGGGTAATGCTTGCGAAGATACTGTTTTGATCCAACATTTCTTTTGGGAAATAGAAACGATTATCTCCGTGGCGACTGCCAGCAAGGGATTGGACGATAGGAGACAGGCTAGAGAGTTCGGCTAGTTCTCCATTTTTCTGTAGAATCTCAATCTGTGTCCGTGGATTTTCAGATTCGGGACGATAGATATCATAAGGGAGGTCGAAGTTCTTATGAATGGCAGTATAGTAGTCGGGATCAAAGCCAATGTCCTCAACCAATTTTCTCATGCTAGCGAGTTGGTCTTGGTTTTCTTGTGAAAAAGTAATGGATTTAAAGACTTTGCGGTTGACAAAGCGTTGCGACAAGTCTGCAAGAATCTTATCAGGACTGGTCATCCAGAGCTGGAAGTAGGTATTCATCACACCATCATCCAGAGCCAGATAGTCAGTCAAGGTTACATTTTTTTCAAAGAAAGGCAGGAGATGTGGAGAAGTTCGTGCAAAGAAATCTTTGTCTTTAGGATAGAGTTCCTTGGCGCGCTTTAGAAGATTCTGTAGGAGGACCTCCATGGCGCGTGTTGCTGGGTGGAAATAAACCTGCATGTACATCTGGTAGCGACTGAGGACATAGTCTTCGATGGCGTGCATGCCATTGCGCTGAAAGGCGATACCATTTGCGACAGGACGAATGACTCGGAGGATGCGAGTCAGGTCAAATTCTCCATAGGAAGCTCCTGTAAAATAGGAGTCGCGCAAGAGATAGTCCATGCGATCCGCATCAATCTGGCTAGAAATGAGCTGCACAACCTGCTTGTTAGGGTAGGTATGGTCGATGACACTGGCTACCTTTTCTGGAAAGTCTGGCGCTACTTGTAGTAGAACTTGGTGAATCTCGGTCTCAGGATTTTGGATAATTTCCTGAGTGATTGCTTCATGGTCGGTATCAAAGAGATGTTCAAAAGTATGGGAGTAGGCACCATGCCCAAGGTCATGTAGGAGAGCAGCGGTCATGGTCAAGAGAGACTCGGCAGGATTCCATTCCTCAGGATATTTTTCTTCAAAAATCTCTGTGATGCGTCGTGCAATCTCATAGACTCCTAGACAGTGAGAGAAGCGACTGTGTTCTCCACCGTGGAAGGTATAACTGGAAGTCCCCAGTTGTTTGATGCGACGCAAACGCTGAAATTCTTTTGTATTGATCAAGTCATAGATGATTTGATTATTGACATGGATGTAGTTGTGAACTGGGTCACGGAATACTTTTTCGTTCATATGACCATTATAGCAAAAAGCTAGAGTTTTTGGTAAAATAGTAGGACAAGAGACAAGAAAGAGGACTTGATGTGAAGATTCGGATGCGAAATACGATTCAGTTTGATGAGCAGTTGGAAGTGATTGACCAACTCTATGATGTAGAAGTGCATGAAAAAGGAGATTATAGCTACCTGCTTTTTTATAATGAGGAAAAGGAAAAAGTGGTTATTAAATTTCATGGTCAAGAACTGGTGATGAGTCGATTTTCCAATCCCAAGACCATTATGCGCTTTCTAAAGGATAGCGATAGTTTAGCTTATATTCCTACACCTATGGGCATGCAGGAATTTATCATCCAAACGAGCCATTATCAAGTTGATGGGCAAAAGATTGAACTAGATTATCAACTACAAAATCAAGAGGGACACCCCTTTGCCAGCTATCAATTGGAAATTACTTGGGGCTAGTCTCTTGTCTTTTTCAAATTTTGCTAGCTATCTTCTCGGATTAGCCTGCTAATGTGGTAGATTAGGCTATTTTTTGGTATAATAAAAGTTATGGAAATTGAAAAAACCAATCGTATGAATGCGCTCTTTGAATTTTATGCGGCGCTGTTGACAGACAAGCAAATGAATTATATAGAGCTCTACTACGCTGATGATTACAGTCTTGCTGAGATTGCCGAGGAATTCGGTGTCAGTCGTCAGGCTGTCTATGATAATATCAAGCGGACAGAAAAGATTCTGGAAGATTATGAGATGAAATTGCACATGTACTCGGACTACATTGTCCGTAGTCAGATTTTTGACCAGATTTTGGAGCAGTATCCCAATGATGACTTTCTGCAAAAGCAGATAGAAATTTTAACAAGCATTGATAATAGAGAATAAGAGGAAGAAAAATGGCATTTGAAAGTTTAACAGAACGTTTACAGAACGTCTTTAAAAATTTACGTAAAAAAGGAAAAATATCTGAATCTGATGTCCAAGAGGCAACCAAAGAAATTCGCTTGGCCTTGCTTGAGGCCGACGTTGCCTTGCCTGTTGTAAAGGACTTTATCAAGAAAGTTCGTGAGCGTGCAGTCGGACATGAGGTCATTGATACCCTTAATCCTGCGCAACAAATTATTAAAATCGTTGATGAGGGGCTGACAACCGTTTTAGGTTCTGACACGGCAGAAATTATCAAGTCACCTAAGATTCCTACAATCATCATGATGGTCGGTTTGCAGGGGGCTGGTAAAACAACCTTTGCTGGTAAATTGGCCAACAAACTCAAGAAGGAAGAAAATGCCCGTCCTTTGATGATTGCGGCGGATATTTACCGTCCTGCGGCTATTGACCAGTTGAAAACTCTGGGTCAACAGATTGATGTGCCGGTTTTCGCTCTTGGGACAGAGGTTCCAGCTGTGGAGATTGTTCGTCAAGGTTTGGAACAAGCCCAAGCCAATCACAACGATTATGTCTTGATTGATACGGCAGGTCGTTTGCAGATTGATGAGCTTTTGATGAATGAACTTCGTGACGTAAAAGCATTGGCTCAACCAAACGAAATTCTGCTCGTCGTTGATGCCATGATTGGTCAAGAAGCGGCCAATGTTGCGCGTGAGTTTAATGCTCAGTTGGAAGTGACTGGGGTTATCCTTACTAAGATTGATGGGGATACTCGTGGTGGTGCGGCTCTATCTGTTCGTCACATTACAGGAAAACCAATCAAGTTCACTGGTACAGGTGAAAAGATTACGGACATTGAAACCTTCCACCCAGACCGTATGTCTAGCCGTATCCTTGGCATGGGGGATATGCTCACTCTGATTGAGAAAGCTTCTCAGGAATACGATGAGCAAAAAGCCCTTGAAATGGCTGAGAAGATGCGTGAAAACACCTTCGATTTCAATGATTTCATTGATCAGTTGGATCAGGTACAAAACATGGGCCCAATGGAAGACTTGCTCAAGATGATTCCAGGCATGGCTAACAACCCAGCCCTTCAAAACATGAAGGTGGATGAGCGTCAGATTGCGCGCAAGCGTGCTATTGTATCTTCTATGACGCCTGAAGAACGTGAAAATCCTGATTTGTTAAATCCAAGCCGTCGCCGTCGTATCGCTGCAGGTTCTGGAAATACCTTTGTCGAAGTTAATAAATTCATCAAAGACTTTAATCAGGCCAAACAGCTTATGCAGGGAGTCATGTCTGGCGATATGAACAAGATGATGAAGCAGATGGGAATCAATCCAAACAACCTTCCTAAAAATATGCCAAATATGGGAGGAATGGATATGTCTGCCCTTGAAGGAATGATGGGACAAGGTGGTATGCCTGACTTGTCAGCTCTTGGAGGAGCAGGAATGCCAGATATGAGCCAGATGTTTGGTGGCGGACTCAAAGGTAAAATCGGTGAATTTGCTATGAAACAGTCCATGAAACGCATGGCGAATAAAATGAAGAAAGCGAAGAAAAAACGTAAGTAAGACAAGGGAAGGCCGCAGGGCTTTCCTTTTTTAGAAAGAAGAAAAATGAGCACTTCCATAATTGGAAATGCTCGTTTTTTGATGTGTTTAGATGTTTAGTCTTTATTTTCGTATGGCAAGATTAAGTTCAAGATGATTCCTGTCATGGCTGATAGGGCAGTACCTGAAAGAGTAACTGGACCAAGTTTAAGGAT
This sequence comes from Streptococcus sp. 9903, assembly GCF_013276625.1. Taxonomy (NCBI): domain Bacteria; kingdom Bacillati; phylum Bacillota; class Bacilli; order Lactobacillales; family Streptococcaceae; genus Streptococcus; species Streptococcus sp. 9903. The sequence goes on from NZ_VMLI01000014.1 coordinate 101,476, forward strand.
AGCTCCTCCAAGTCCAAGCACCAACATAGCACTTGCGATGATCAGGTTTCGCATTTGAGCGAAATCAACACGTTCTTTAATCAAAACTTTCAAACCGTTGCTGGCGATAACTCCATAGAGAAGGATTGACATGCCACCAAGAACAGAGTTTGGAATAGTTGAAATCAAGGCAGTGAATTTGCCAAGGAAGCTAAGAGCAATCGCGATGAAGGCAGCGTTACGGATAACTGAGACAGAAGCGATACGAGTCATACCGATAACCCCTGTATTTTCTCCGTAAGTTGTATTAGCTGGTCCACCAAGGAAGGCAGAAACAGAAGTTGCGATACCGTCACCAAGAAGAGTACGGTGAAGACCTGGTTCTTTCAAGAATTGACGGCCACAGATTTGACCCAAAACAGTATGGTCTCCGATATGCTCAGAAATTGTTACGATAGCGATTGGCAAGATAGCGATAGTTTCTGGACCAAAGTAAAGATTGTATTCTTTAAAGGCACCACCTGTGCTAAATGGCAAGTAGAAACCAGGAATTTCAAACCAGTTAGCTTCTAGGACAGGCGTAAAGTCAACCAAGCCAAGAGTTAGTGCGAAGAGGTAACCACCGATAATGGCAAAGAGGAATGGAATGATTCGTAGGAAGCCTTTTCCTTTTGTATTGATAAAGGCAGCAATCAAGAACGTAACAACGGCTACCAGAGCATTTTTCCAATTTCCGTCTGCTACAAGCCCTGCATTGGTAACAGCTGAACCTGCAAGTCCAAGACCGATAACGATGATCATAGGACCGATAATGATTGGTGGCAAGAGTTTATCAATCCATTTTGTTCCTACAAATCGGATGCTGGTAGCAACAAGGACATAGACCAAACCAGTCAAGATAACCCCTGTTTGGGCAGCAGATACATCCCCACCCATCTCCTTCATAGCCAGTGACATAGCTGTGATAAAGGCAAATGAAGAACCTAGATAAACTGGAACTTTAAATCCAGTAGCAATCATGTAGATGAGTGTTCCAACACCTGAAGCAAAAAGGGCAACAGATACAGGCATTCCCAAAATCAATGGTACTAAGATGGTCGCACCAAACATGGCGAAAACGTGTTGGAAGCTAAGGAGAATTCCTTTTCCAGCCGAAGGACGTTGGTCAACGTCTAGTAACAAATCAACAGTTGATTCTTGTTTCATATAAACCTCACTTTTGGGCATCAAAAAAGAGCCCATTATTTTACAGCAATAGGCCCTCAGAGTAAGACTTCTCTAAAATCTAGACTTTAAAGAGTTTCAAATATTTCTGCGTCTTCGTCACCTCACGGGATGACATTAAAAACCTTTGCTTAGGATAGTATAGCAGAAAAAAATGATTTTGTAAATCATTTTTTCCCGAGCCTAGAAATAAAAAAGCGAGGTTGACTTTGTAAACATTTGTTTACTAAAAAATTTAAAGCGGGCGTTTATTTGGCATGCCAGCCTTTCTTGGGTATTTGTTGGGTGTTTCTTTTTTCTTTTCTACCACTGTCATGTAACGCGGATCTCCATTTGGTAGGGCGTAACTGAGATTGTCTTCGACTTTACTGAAGAGGAGGTTGAGGGCATTCTTAGCTTCTAATAATTCTTCAGGCGCATTGCTGGCCTTGAGTGCCAATAGTTTTCCGCCAACTTTAAGGTAAGGAATTGTCAATTCAGATAAAACCTGCATGCGGGCAACCGCACGAGCTGTTACAAAATCATATTGAGCACGGAAGTTTTTGTCCTGTGCAAAATCTTCGGCACGTCCATGGTAGAAATGAACACCGTCCAAATCCAGTTCTTGAGCCAAAAGTTGGAGGAAGTTGATGCGCTTATTGAGTGAATCGATGATGGTCACATCTAACTGAGGATAGAGGATTTTCATGGGAAGACTAGGAAATCCTGCCCCGGCTCCAATATCAAGAAGTTTGATAGTTTCATTTGAAATCAAGCCTTGAAGGATGGGTGCAATCGAATCGTAAAAATGTTTGAGATAAACTTCATCCTTGTCTGTAATAGCTGTTAGATTAATTTTTTCGTTCCACTCGACCAAGAGCTCAAAATAACGTTCAAATTGTTTTTTTTGCTGGTCAGAAAGTGGAAGATTTTGCTCGGCAAGCAAGTTGTAAAATGTTTCTGGTTTCATAGTTATTTCCTTCTTTAGTATCATCTTATTTTACCACAATCATTAAAAATTTGATATACTGGTACTAATCTAAAAGCAGAAAGGACTTATATCATGACTTGGATTATTCTTGGAGTTATCGCTCTTATTGTTATTTTTGTGATTGTTAGCTATAACGGTTTGGTTAAAAATCGTATGCAAACAAAGGAGGCTTGGAGCCAGATTGATGTTCAGTTGAAACGTCGAAATGACCTCTTGCCAAACTTGATTGAGACTGTAAAAGGTTATGCTAAATATGAAGGTTCTACCCTTGAAAAGGTGGCAGAACTTCGTAACCAAGTGGCGGCAGCGACTTCACCAGCAGAAGCTATGAAAGCTAGTGATGCCCTTACTCGTCAGGTTTCAGGTATTTTTGCAGTTGCAGAAAGCTATCCAGATTTGAAAGCTAGTGCAAACTTTATTAAATTGCAAGAGGAGTTGACAAACACAGAAAATAAAATCTCTTACTCTCGTCAACTTTATAACAGTGTTGTCAGCAACTATAATGTAAAATTAGAAACTTTCCCAAGCAATATTATCGCTGGAATGTTTGGATTTAAAGCAGCAGATTTCCTTCAAACACCAGAAGAGGAAAAGGCAGTTCCTAAAGTTGATTTTAGCGGTTTAGGTGACTAAGATGTTGTTTGATCAAATTGCAAGCAATAAACGAAAAACGTGGATTTTGTTGCTGGTATTTTTCCTACTCTTAGCTCTTGTTGGTTATGCGGTTGGTTACCTCTTTATGCGATCTGGGCTTGGTGGTTTGGTTATCGCACTAATTATCGGCTTTATCTATGCCTTGTCCATGATTTTTCAATCGACAGAGGTTGTCATGTCCATGAATGGAGCGCGTGAGGTTGATGAGCAAACAGCACCAGACCTCTACCATGTAGTGGAAGATATGGCTATGGTCGCTCAGATTCCCATGCCCCGTGTTTTCATCATTGATGATCCAGCCTTAAATGCCTTTGCGACAGGTTCTAACCCTCAAAACGCAGCGGTTGCTGCGACTTCAGGTCTCCTAGCTATCATGAATCGTGAAGAACTAGAAGCTGTTATGGGACATGAAGTCAGTCATATTCGTAATTACGATATCCGTATTTCGACTATTGCCGTTGCTCTTGCCAGTGCTATCACCATGCTTTCTAGTATGGCAGGTCGTATGATGTGGTGGGGTGGAGCAGGTCGCAGACGAAGTGATGATGACCGAGATGGAAATGGCTTAGAAATCATTATGCTCGTGGTTTCCCTACTAGCTATTGTGCTGGCACCTCTCGCTGCAACCTTGGTGCAACTAGCTATTTCTCGTCAGAGGGAATTCCTAGCTGATGCTTCCAGTGTTGAGTTGACGCGCAATCCTCAAGGGATGATAAATGCTCTACGTAAGTTGGATAATAGTAAACCGATGAGTCGTCCTGTCGATGATGCCAGCAGTGCACTTTATATCAATGATCCTAAGAAAGGGGGAGGGTTCCAAAAACTCTTTTACACCCACCCACCTATCTCAGAACGGATTGAACGTTTGAAACAGATGTAAAATGAAGGCTGGGAAAAAGCCTTTAAAATCTGAAAAACGCATAATATCAGGTGTGCAAAAAACTTGATATTATGCGTTTTATTATGGGAAGATTTACTTCCTTTTCTCATAAAATTGTGTTTTTGTCCTACCTATCTGCTATGTTGCAAATTTATACATCTTCTAAATTAACTACCTCCAGACCGTGTTCTGTCATGCGATAGATGATCGAGCAGACTTCTTTTAAGAAACGACGGTCATGCGAAACAGTGATGAGACCGCCTGGATACGTAGCAAAGAGTTTTCTGATTTGGGGTTGAGAAGTTGGAGAAAAGTTTCGTGTAGGTTCATCCAGCAGGAGAAAGTTTGGTTTGCGCAGCACTAAATCCAAAAGCAGGAGTTTTCCCTGTTGTCCGCCAGATAAGGAGCGAATTTGATGCTGCATTTCTGGATAACTGAAATTGAGACTGGCTAAGTGAGATTGGATTTTCTGCAGTTCCTCTTTTTCACCAGTTTTGCTGAGATAGGCTATAGGGGATAAATCCAATTGTAGTTTTTTATGGTAATCTTGTGGCATATAACCAAGAGAAATCTCTCTTTTTTGACTTAGCATTTGTTGCAACTTTGCTAACAGAGTTGATTTCCCCATACCATTTGGCCCGATGATACCGATTTTTTCTTGCCCACGGACAGTTAGTTGTAGTTCTTGCACCAAAATTCGCTCGCCAATGGACAAATTCTCTTTTTCCAGTTGGATTAAGACTTTAGAAGCCGGTAATGGCTGTATATCTGAGAAGAAAAGTCTGATTTCTTCCTCTTCAAGTGGTTTTTGGGTCATGGACTGAGCTAGCTTTTCAAAGCGTTTTTCTTGAGATAGAACATTTTTCATCTTTTTAGCCAATAGGCGACCGGCAGTACTGTCTTTGGTAGCTCGAAGTGCAGTTTCTACATTTTGCTTGACTCGCCGATGTTTTTCCATGGTTTTATCGTAGGTTCTTTGATCGTTAGCCGCTTGCTGACTTTGTCTGGCAAAATTAGCCTTTCTCTGCTCACTATAGCGGTCATAGTCTAAATGCTCTACTAACGTTTCTGCTTCTTTACGGTGTTTGACCAGTCGCAAGTGAACAATAGTGTCTGCCGTTTCAGAAAGAAAGTCCTCATCATGGGAGATGAAAATAGCAGTTTGCCGAATCTTTTGAATCTGACTTTTTAGCCAATCAACCGTCTCAAGGTCTAGGTCATTTGAAGGTTCATCTAAAAATAGAATCTCAAAGGGTTTGGCTAACTCATGGATGAGCTGAATTTTCAAAGCTTCACCCCCTGATAGACTGCCAATCTCTTGGTCGCTTGCGAAACGATTGCTATCAAAATGCAATTCCTCAGCCAAACGATAGAGGATACTGTAGTCTAAATCAATAGAATCTAAAAAGAAGTAGTCGTGTAGAGTTTTCTTTTTCAGCTCCTCGGGGAGTTTTTGAGGAATGTAGGCTAGTGATTGATGGTCAGACTGGATGTCTCCCCTGATAGTGAAATCAGGCAAAGCTTCCCCCATTAAAGTTTTAAGTAAGGTTGATTTGCCATTTCCTTCCTCTCCAATAATAGCTACCTTTTCCCCATCCTGGATGGTCATGCTTAGATCAGAGACAAGGTCTCGTAAATCTTTGTTTTGTGTGATGGTCAGGTGATTGATTTTTATCATATGATTGCCCTTTCTAGAATGTCCATAGTGCATAACAAAAAGCTCTACTTTACCTAGTAGAGCCCAAAGTCTATGTCAAAAAAACTCTATGAAAATGCCAGAAAAAAGAGCATAAAAGAGCACACAAAAAGAGACAAAAACAAGATCTACTAAATAAAGGTTCTTTATTTGATAGACTTAGTTGTTCATGTCTCCCTTACCTCCGAGTATTAGTATCTTTATACTATACCTTTAAGGAAATTTTGTCAACAGAAAACTGGAAATTCTATGCTCTAAAATCCGTGTGGTAGGCATTAGTAATGAGTTCTTTGTCTTCCATGTGAGTATCTTCCTTGCTCTGATGTATTCTTGCCTATAGTATAGAACTAAAAAAATGACATAGTAAACATGTTAAAAACTCGAATGTTAATTACAAAGTTTGCTGTGCTGATTTGTAGCCTTTTCATGGTATAATCAAGAGAGTAAATCTTTATGGAGGAAGTATGAAATTAAATATTCAAGAAATTCGTAAGCAGTCTGAAGGCTTGCATTTTGAACAAGCGTTAGATTTAGTTGCTGACCTACGTGCACGTAATCAAGAAATTTTAGATGTAAAAGATATCCTTGCAGTTGGGAAAGTCCAATATGAAGACCGTATGTATTTCTTAGATTATCAGTTGTCTTATACCATTGTCCTTGCTTCAAGTCGTAGTATGGAGCCAGTTGAGTTGGCTGAATCTTATCCAGTCACAGAAGTTTTCATGGAAGGCGCAACTAACCAGCTAGATCAAGAAGTTTTAGACGATGATTTGGTCTTGCCTATCGAAAATGGAGAACTTGACCTTGCTGAGAGCGTGTCAGACAATATCCTACTAAACATTCCTATCAAGGTCTTGACGGCTGAAGAAGAAGCTGGTCAAGGTTTTGTGTCAGGAAATGACTGGCAAATCATGACAGAAGAAGAATACCAAGCCCAACAAGCGGTTAAGAAAGAAGAAAACAGTCCTTTTGCTGGCTTACAAGGACTATTTGATGGAGACGAATAATGGTCTTGTCAAAAAAACGCGCACGAAAGGTGCTAGAAGAAATTATTGCTCTTTTTCCAGATGCCAAGCCCAGTCTTGATTTTACCAATCATTTTGAACTACTAGTTGCGGTCATGTTGTCAGCTCAGACAACAGATGCAGCGGTAAATAAGGCCACACCAGGTCTCTTTGCTGCCTTTCCAACGCCACAAGCCATGTCTGTGGCGACAGAGGGTGAGATTGCTTCACATATTTCTCGCCTGGGACTGTATCGGAATAAGGCTAAATTCCTTAAAAAATGTGCCCAACAGTTACTAGACGATTTTTATGGCCAAGTTCCTCAAACACGTGAGGAATTAGAGAGTTTGGCAGGTGTTGGTCGCAAGACAGCCAATGTTGTTATGAGTGTAGGATTTGGGATTCCAGCTTTTGCAGTGGATACTCATGTAGAGCGTATTTGCAAACACCACGATATCGTCAAAAAATCAGCGACACCACTTGAGGTGGAAAAGCGGGTCATGGATATCTTGCCGCCTGAGCAGTGGTTAGCAGCTCATCAGGCCATGATTTATTTTGGAAGAGCCATTTGCCATCCTAAAAATCCAGAGTGTGACCAGTACCCACAGTTATATGATTTTAGCAATTTATAAGATGGGGTTTCAAAAGTTTTTGCTTGATTTTAGGCTCGCTTTGTGCTATAGTAATTGATAATTAAATATTCCTTTAAACCTGTCCCGTGAGGCAGGCAAGGAGCGTGATAAAGTAGAAGGGTGAAGTCTATACTGTTTGTAGTAGGGCTTACTTAGCTATACATTTCAAGTCTCCTTGTTTAAGGAGACTTTTCTTTTTGGAGGTTTGTCATGAAGACAAAAGAAGTTGTAGACGAATTGACCGTCAAACGAGCGATTACGCGTATTACTTATGAGATTATCGAACGCAACAAAGATTTGAATAAAATCGTCTTGGCTGGTATTAAAACTCGCGGTGTCTTTATCGCCTACCGAATCCAAGAACGTTTGGAGCAGCTAGAAAATCTTTCAGTTCCTGTTGTGGAATTAGATACTAAACCTTTCCGTGATGATGTTAAAAGTGGAGAAGATACTTCTTTGGTTTCTGTAGATGTGACAGACCGTGAAGTTATCTTGGTGGATGATGTGCTTTATACAGGCCGTACCATCCGCGCTGCTATTGATAATATTGTAGGTCATGGTCGTCCTGCGCGCGTGAGTTTAGCAGTTCTAGTCGATCGTGGACATAGAGAATTGCCAATCCGTCCAGATTACGTTGGAAAAAATATCCCAACTAGTCGTTCTGAAGAAATCATCGTAGAGATGGCAGAACTTGATGGCCAAGACAGAGTTCTGATTACTGAAGAAGCTTAGAAAGCTAAAGGAGTAGCCATGTCAGAAAATCAACAAGCATTGAACCATGTGGTGTCCATGGAAGACCTCACTGTCGATCAAGTGATGAAATTGATCAAGCGAGGAATTGAGTTTAAAAATGGAGCCCAGCTTCCTTATGAAGACCATCCGATTGTTTCCAATCTTTTCTTTGAGGATTCTACACGGACGCATAAGTCCTTTGAAGTGGCAGAGATTAAACTGGGGCTGGAACGACTTGACTTTGATGTGAAGACTAGTTCGGTTAATAAGGGTGAGACACTTTATGATACCATTTTGACTTTGTCTGCTTTAGGAGTGGATGTCTGTGTGATTCGCCACCCAGAGGTTGACTACTACAGAGAGTTGATTGCTAGTCCTACGATTACGACTTCCATCATCAATGGTGGAGATGGTTCGGGCCAACACCCTAGCCAGAGCTTGCTTGATTTGATGACTATTTATGAGGAATTTAGTCACTTTGAGGGTCTCAAGGTTGCGATTGCAGGTGACTTGGACCACTCGCGCGTTGCCAAATCTAATATGCAGATTTTGAAACGCTTGGGAGCTGAACTCTTTTTCGCTGGACCTGAGGAATGGAGAAGTCAAGAGTTTGCAGACTATGGACAGTTTGTAACCATTGATGAAATCATTGATCAGGTGGATGTCATGATGTTTCTTCGTGTGCAACATGAACGTCATGATAGTGGAGCTGTCTTTTCAAAAGAAGACTACCATACCCAACATGGCTTGACTCAAGAACGTTACGATCGTTTGAAAGAAACAGCAATCCTCATGCACCCAGCTCCAGTCAACCGTGATGTAGAAATTGCAGACCATTTGGTTGAAGCACCAAAATCACGGATTGTCCAACAAATGACCAATGGTGTCTTTGTTCGAATGGCAATCTTAGAATCCGTACTGGCGAGTAGAAACGCCAACTAAAACACAAGACGTTAAAAGACGCCAGTGAGCGTCCACGAGAGGTGAGAATATGACAAAAAGACTTCTAGTATTAGAAGATGGCACAGTTTTTGAAGGCAAGGCCTTCGGAGCAGATATTGATGTAACAGGCGAAATCGTCTTTAATACAGGCATGACCGGCTACCAAGAATCCATTACAGACCAGTCTTATAATGGACAAATCTTGACCTTTACCTATCCTTTGGTAGGAAATTATGGAATTAACCGTGATGATTATGAATCCATTATTCCAACTTGTAAGGGAGTTGTTGTTTTCGAAGAAGCACGTAGAGCAAGCAACTGGCGCAACCAAATGACCTTGGATGAATTTTTGAAAGCCAAGAAAATTCCTGGTATTTCAGGGATTGATACGCGTGCCCTCACTAAGATTATCCGTAAGCATGGTACGATGCGTGCAACCTTGACTCATGTTGGAGATAGTATGGATCATGTGACGGACCAGCTCCAAGCAACAGTCCTGCCAACAGACAATATCAAACAGGTTTCTACTAAAACCTCTTATCCAGCTCCAGGAGTAGGTTTGAGCGTGGTGCTAGTGGACTTTGGTCTCAAGCACTCAATTCTACGTGAACTTTCTAAGCGTAATTGTAACGTGACGGTTGTTCCTTATTCAACAACGGCGGAAGAAATTCTCCATCTCAATCCTGACGGAGTTATGTTGTCAAACGGTCCGGGTAACCCAGAAGACGCTCCACAGGCATTGGATATGATTCGCGGTGTTCAAGGAAAAATTCCAATCTTCGGTATCTGTATGGGGCACCAACTCTTTGCCATGGCAAACGGGGCTAAGACCTACAAGATGAAGTTTGGTCACCGTGGATTCAACCATGCGGTACGCGAAATTGCTACAGGACGCGTAGATTTTACCAGCCAAAACCATGGTTATGCAGTCAGCCGTGAGGATTTGCCAGATCATTTAATCATTACCCATGAAGAAATCAATGACAAGTCAGTTGAAGGTGTGCGTCACAGATACCAACCTGCTTTCTCTGTTCAATACCATCCAGATGCAGCCCCTGGTCCACACGACGCAAGCTACCTATTTGATGAGTTTATCGAGATGATGGAAGCTTTTAAACAATCAAACTAAGAACGAGTAAAAGCTCGTCAGAGAATTTATGTAACTGAACACGGACGGAAAGCTCGGAATTTAGAGAAACCAATTTGGATTGTCAATCCTTCATGGGTTTCCTAAAATTCAATCGCTTTCTATTCGTCCTTTGTATCTTATTTAATGGCAACCCGAGAGTTGCTGAATAGAAAGACAGGTCGTTTCTTTTAGTCGCTATCAGGCGAACTAAAAACTCCCTGCACTAGATTTTTTACCGAAAAATATCGTTTCGCTAAAAAATCGTCGGAGAATTTATTTAATGTCGCTCTGTGAGGCGACGAATAGAAAGGAGAAGGGTGGTCCGTATTTGCTGAACTGAATACGGGCTACGGACGGTGCTAAAAAGATAGTTATTCCTAGAACTGATAGTTTTTCGTCATAACTCCTATTTTAGCTTTGTCCGCTTGACGCCCTTAATATCTTATAAATGCCTAAACGTACTGATATTCAAAAAATTATGGTGATTGGTTCTGGTCCGATTATTATTGGTCAGGCTGCTGAGTTTGACTACGCTGGGACCCAGGCTTGCTTGTCGTTGAAAGAGGAAGGGTATGAGGTTGTCTTGGTTAACTCAAATCCTGCAACCATCATGACGGACAAAGAAATTGCTGACAAGGTTTACATTGAACCGATTACACTTGAGTTTGTAACGCGTATTCTTCGTAAGGAACGTCCAGATGCCTTGCTTCCAACCCTTGGTGGACAAACTGGTCTTAATATGGCCATGGAATTGTCTAAAAATGGTATCCTTGATGAGCTTGGTGTTGAGCTTCTAGGAACTAAATTATCTGCCATTGACCAAGCGGAGGACCGTGACCTCTTTAAACAATTGATGGAAGAGCTCAACCAACCAATTCCAGAATCAGAAATTGTAAATACAGTCGAAGAAGCTGTTGCCTTTGCAGCAACAATTGGCTACCCAGTCATCGTTCGTCCAGCCTTCACTCTTGGTGGTACTGGTGGTGGTATGTGTGCCAACGAGGAAGAATTGCGTGAAATCGCTGAAAATGGTTTGAAATTGTCACCTGTTACCCAATGTTTGATTGAGCGTTCAATTGCTGGTTTCAAGGAAATTGAATACGAAGTGATGCGTGACTCAGCTGACAATGCTTTGGTTGTATGTAACATGGAAAACTTTGATCCAGTTGGGATTCATACAGGGGATTCCATCGTATTTGCCCCTGCGCAAACCATGTCAGACTATGAAAACCAAATGCTACGCGACGCGAGCTTGAGCATTATCCGCGCTCTCAAGATTGAAGGTGGATGTAACGTTCAGCTAGCCCTTGATCCACATAGCTTCAAGTACTATGTCATCGAAGTAAACCCTCGTGTATCCCGTTCGTCAGCCCTTGCATCTAAGGCGACAGGATATCCGATTGCTAAATTGGCTGCCAAGATTGCCGTCGGTTTGACCTTGGATGAGGTCATCAACCCAGTTACAGGTTCAACCTATGCCATGTTTGAGCCAGCCCTTGACTACGTGGTTGCCAAGATTCCACGTTTCCCATTTGACAAGTTTGAAAAGGGTGAGCGCCGTCTGGGTACTCAGATGAAGGCCACTGGAGAAGTCATGGCGATTGGACGTAACATCGAAGAGTCACTTCTTAAAGCTTGTCGTTCACTTGAAATTGGAGTTCACCACAATGAAATGCCTGAACTTGCAGCAGTTTCTGATGATGCTTTGATTGAAAAGGTTGTGAAAGCCCAAGATGACCGCCTCTTCTACGTATCAGAAGCAATTCGTCGTGGCTACACACCAGAAGAGATTGCTGACCTGACTAAGATTGATATCTTCTATCTGGATAAACTCTTACATATCTTTGAAATTGAGCAGGAGTTGGGTGCCCATCCACAAGATCTTGAAGTTTTGAAAACTGCAAAATTGAATGGATTTTCAGACCGTAAGATTGCTGAACTATGGGAAACGACTGCAGACCAAGTCCGTCAGCTTCGTTTGGAAAACAAGATTGTCCCAGTCTACAAGATGGTAGATACTTGTGCGGCAGAATTTGACTCTGAAACACCATACTTCTATTCAACCTATGGATGGGAAAATGAATCTATCAGATCTGATAAGGAATCTGTACTAGTCCTAGGTTCTGGTCCAATCCGTATCGGTCAAGGGGTTGAGTTTGACTACGCAACTGTTCACTCGGTTAAGGCTATCCAGGCTGCTGGCTATGAAGCTATCATCATGAACTCAAACCCAGAGACCGTTTCTACAGACTTCTCTGTATCAGATAAGCTTTACTTTGAGCCATTGACATTCGAAGATGTTATGAACGTCATTGACTTGGAGCAACCAAAAGGGGTTATCGTTCAGTTCGGTGGTCAAACAGCTATCAACCTTGCGGAGCCATTGGCAAAAGCAGGTGTGACCATCCTTGGTACACAGGTTCCTGACCTAGACCGTGCCGAAGACCGTGATCTCTTCGAGCAAGCTCTAAAAGACCTGGGTATTCCACAGCCACCAGGACAAACGGCTACCAATGAAGAAGAAGCAGTGCTTGCAGCTCGCAAGATTGGCTTCCCAGTCTTAGTTCGCCCATCTTATGTTTTAGGTGGACGTGCTATGGAAATCGTAGAAAATGAAGCAGATCTTCGTTCTTACATGCGTACAGCGGTTAAGGCTAGTCCTGACCATCCAGTCCTTGTAGACTCTTATATCGTTGGACAAGAGTGCGAAGTTGATGCCATTTCAGACGGAGAAAATGTCCTCATCCCTGGTATCATGGAGCATATCGAACGTGCCGGTGTCCACTCAGGTGACTCAATGGCCGTTTACCCACCACAAACCTTGTCGCAAAAGGTGCAAGAAACCATCGCAGACTATACGAAACGCCTAGCAATCGGCCTTAACTGTCTTGGTATGATGAACATTCAGTTTGTCATCAAGGATGAAAAAGTCTACGTTATTGAGGTCAATCCGCGTGCCAGCCGTACAGTTCCATTCCTTTCTAAGGTAACCAATATTCCTATGGCTCAAGTAGCGACCAAGCTCATTCTTGGGCAAAGTTTATCAGAACTTGGCTACCAAGATGGTCTTTACCCTGAAAGCACTCGCGTTCATATCAAGGCACCTGTCTTCTCCTTCACGAAACTAGCTAAGGTAGACAGCTTACTTGGTCCTGAAATGAAGTCAACAGGGGAAGTTATGGGTTCTGATACGACTTTGGAAAAAGCTCTCTATAAGGCCTTTGAAGCTTCTTACCTCCACTTACCAACTTTTGGTAACGTTGTATTTACCATCGCTGATGATGCCAAAGAAGAGGCCTTGGACTTGGCTCGTCGTTTCCAAAATATTGGCTATGGAATCCTCGCGACAGAAGGGACAGCAGCCTTCTTTGCTAGTCATGGATTGCAAGCCCAACCTGTTGGTAAGATTGGTGATGATGATCAGGATATCCCAAGCTTTGTTCGCAAAGGAAGAATCCAAGCTATCATTAACACAGTAGGAACCAAACGAACTGCTGACGAAGATGGAGAGCAAATCCGTCGTTCAGCCATTGAACACGGGGTGCCCCTCTTCACAGCCCTAGATACAGCTAATGCCATGCTTAAGGTACTTGAAAGCCGTAGTTTTGTCACAGAAGCGATTTAAATAGAAAAAAGAGAAGGTGTAACGATCTTCTCTTTTTTGTTATATTTTTTCTTGTAAACTACTGATTAATCAGCTTTTGCGATAAGCTTTAATACTGTGGCTATACCACTCTTGCATTTCCTTTGATGGTGGTGTCATATAATCCCCATACATCTGGGTTAAAAATTGGTCATATTTTTTTGGCACAGGCAACATACGACCTTCAAACTCAGTTAAGATGAGTTCTTTAAAGGTATCAACTGGGAAGACTTCTTTCATTCCTTCCTTACCGATCCCAATTCCTCCTTCATATTGAGGAGAGTTGGTTGTAGCATTTTTGACTAGCTGATCAATTTTCTTGTAAAAGTAACGGGGATTGACCACTCGGAGGGCGTACCAGCTACATAATCTTAGAAAATCTTTTAATTTGCTATCACCGTGAACTGCGCGTGATTTTTTGATATAAGCTAGTTGACGAAGGGCCACATACTTATAACTCTTGTCGACAATGCTCAAGTCTGTAAAGCGATCAATTGGGAAGACATCAATAAAGAGACTGGTGTCATGACGCTTGTACTTCACATGGTCTTCGATAACTGTAGAAGTATCCAAAATCGATGCGAAATTATGGAAGTACCAAGAAGAAGTGTCGTAGGAGAGAACCTTATAACGTGGATGATCTTCTTCCTCAATAATCTTCAGTAAACGCTCGTAATCTTCACGATAAAGGGAAATATCAATATCATCATCCCAAGGAATCATACCTTTGTGGCGGATAGCTCCAAGCATGGTTCCATAACTTAGAAAATAAGGAATATCATGTTTCTTACAAGTCTCATCAATATAGTCTAGCAGGGCTAGTTGAATTTCTTTAATTTCTTCTTTTTCTAAATATTGCATTCTAATCCTCCAATTTGTAGGCATGAAATTCATGACTGTAGAAGCGTTTTTCTTCAGGTGGCAAGGTCATATAATCTCCATAAAATTGCGTCAAAATAGTATCAAATTTTTCAGGTGCGGGAAGGCTTAAATTCTCAAAGGGCAAATCGATTGTTTTATCAAAAGTACCACTTGGGAAGACTTCCTTTTCCTTAAATTTAGAAGGGATAAAAGCCATATACTGCCCATTATCACGACTATATTTTTGAATTTCTTTCTCGATTTTATTTGCGAAATAACGAGGAGAAACCGGTCGAAGGAGCAACCAAAAGGCTGTTCGTATCCAATCTTTTAAAAGGCTATCCTTATAGACAATATTTTTGTGTTTACTGAAAGACAGAAGTTTGAAGCTTTCCAGTTTGTAACAAATATCAATGACATTAGGATCATCAAAGCGATCCATAGGGAAAATATCGATAAAAACACCTGACTCATAGGTTTTTGTATTTCGAGTATCAATAATTTTAGTTGTACTGTCTGTTATTTTGATAAAGTTGTTAAAGTAGTTCTTATCAGTTTCTAAGGAAAGGAGCTTATATTTGCTTTTTTCCTTTTGAAAAATGTTTATAAATCGTTGGTAGTCTTCTCGAGGCATGGACAGATCAATATCGTCGTCCCAAGGGATAAAGCCCTGATGTCGAACTGCCCCAATCAGAGTACCGTAGTTAATAATATAGTTGATATTGTGCTTTTTACAGAGAGTATCAATATAATCCAAAATTTCTAATTCAATCTGTTTGGCATCTTCAATGGTTAGTTGTTTCATTTTAAACTCCTATGATCTTTTGAATTTATTTTTTAAGGCTAGGACATGGTTTAAAAATTCATAGAAAATGCTATCTTTGGTGAAGGCAAGTAGACCAATATAAGAGATGGCTGATAGCAAGACAATCAAACCAGTATTAATCAAAAATGGCAAATTAATGATCATATCCACAGGATACAAGAAATTAATTAGGAAATAAATTCCTACAAAGGAAAGTGAAAAGAGCGAGTATCGAACAGTATAGCTAAAGATATGTCCCAAGTGAATAAGCTGTTTTCTATGGATGAAAATGATATAGAAAACAAGTAGAGAGGCCTCTGATAGCATAGTTGTCAGTAAGTAGTATTCAGGAGCCACGATATGGTTGAAAAAGAGGAGACTATTTAAGCCCAAATTGAGTAGCCCAGCAAAGACTGTGTAAACTGTGATACGTTTTTCATAGCCATTTGTAAAGAGAATTTGGGAACCAAGAATGGTATCTAGTGCCAGGATAATCGTCCGAAAAGCGAAGAGAGAGGTTAAGATACCACCTCCGATATATTTTTCACTACCGTAAAGTAGGATGGCATTTGGTCCTAAAACCATGAGTCCAAAGCTCAGTGGAATGATAAAGAAGTTAAAGATTCGACTGCCCCTGTTAACCAGAGAAACATAGGCTTCTTTGTCTCCTTTACCCAAATAGTAACTGAGACGAGGCACACTCACTCCAATTGCACCTGTTACAACCCCAGCTATAACGGTCACAATTCGCTGAGCCATGGTATAGTAACTAACGTTGACATCAATCCCTGTTTTAACGAGGAAGAGACGGTCCAAAAATGTGAAGAGCATATTGGCATTGGCAAAGACCAACATGGCTGTTAAAGGGAGAAAGAGCGGTTTAAAATCACTTAGGTGGATTTTAACAAGTTTAATGTCTCTTTTAATCCAAAAATAACTAATCAGATAGTTAATCAGTGTCGATAAACTCATCACAAGTGTGTAGACAACAATATCGTGTTCATTTTTAACAAATAAGAAAATAGAGACCAGCATCAGGATACGGATGAAGGCAGTCTTGTAAAAGAGAAAACTGTAATTTTCCAGAGCTTCATTGACCCATTCAATTGAAAAAATCTGGGCAATGAGTTGAATCCCCATAACAAGGTAGACTTTTTTGACAATTGGATTATCTGTAAAGAAGAGAGGATAGGCTAGGATATAGACAGCGGTAGTCAAAATTGTACAAGCTATGCACAAATAAAAAAGACTAGAGAAGGTTCTATTCAGATCTTTTTTGTTATCCTTGACATTACTGATGGCCCGTAAACCGTAGTTATAGACCCCATAAGTCGCAAAGGGCAAGAAAAATGACAAAATAGTGTCAACTGAGTTGAAGTAACCATAGTCAGTTCGGTCCAAGACACGCGCTACATAGGTTCCAGTTAGGATGGGAAAAATAATATTTAAGACACGAATTCCCATGTAGGATAGAGCATTTAATTTTATACTTTTCATTCAATTTACCTCGTTTTTCATTATATCATAAAGTCAGCTAATAAGAAATGAAGGGAAGTAATACTCTTCGAAAATCAAATTCAAACCACGTCAGCGTCGCCTTACCGTACTCAAGTACAGTTACGGCTAGCTTCCTAGTTTGCTTTTTGATTTTCATTGAGTATAAGTCAAGTAATCACTTTGAAGTTTCAAAGCTTAATTTTAAGTTTTCTTTAAGGAAAGTATATTATTCTGAAGAACTCTAAAATTTCACAGCCATTTATCGGTAATGACTACAGAATTCCTAGTCATTACTAGAAATGGACTAGTTTCTTTGAATAATAGAACTCCTTAAACCTTCTATTCTAGAACGGGAGGGTCGGTATTTCTTTCATGATAGGACTAGATTGTGGTATAATAGAGAGAATAAGTTTTTTTAGTAAGACAAAGGAGAAAATAGATGATTTATGCAGGAATTCTTGCTGGTGGAACTGGCACACGCATGGGAATCAGTAACTTGCCAAAACAATTTTTAGAGCTAGGTGATCGACCTATTTTGATTCATACAATTGAAAAATTTGTCTTGGAACCAAGTATTGAAAAAATTGTAGTTGGGGTTCATGGAGACTGGGTTTCTCATGCAGAAGATCTTGTAGATAAATATCTTCCTCTTCATAAGGAACGTATCATCATTACAAAAGGTGGTGCTGACCGCAATACAAGTATTGAGAAAATCATTGAAGCCATTGATGCTTATCGTCCGCTTACTCCAGAGGACATTGTTGTTACCCACGATTCTGTTCGTCCATTTATTACACTTCGCATGATTCAAGACAATATCAAACTTGCTCAAAATCATGACGCAGTGGACACAGTGGTAGAAGCGGTTGATACTATCGTTGAAAGTACTAATGGCCAATTTATTACAGATATTCCAAATCGTGCTCACCTTTATCAAGGACAAACACCTCAAACATTCCGTTGCAAGGACTTCATGGACCTTTATGGATCTCTTTCTGATGAAGAGAAGGAAATCTTGACAGATGCATGTAAAATCTTTGTGATCAAAGGAAAAGATGTGGCCTTGGCCAAAGGTGAATACTCAAATCTGAAGATTACAACCGTAACAGATTTGAAGATTGCAAAAAGTATGATTGAGAAAGACTAGTAAAATGATTAATCAAATTTATCAACTAACTAAGCCTAAGTTTATCAATGTCAAATATCAGGAAGAGGCTATTGAACAAGAGAATCATATCCTCATCCGCCCTAACTACATGGCTGTCTGTCATGCGGATCAGCGTTACTACCAAGGAAAACGTGATCCAAAGATTTTGAATAAAAAGCTTCCAATGGCAATGATTCACGAGTCATGTGGAACCGTTATTTCTGACCCGACAGGAACCTATGAGGTTGGGCAAAAAGTTGTCATGATTCCCAATCAGCCTCCTATGCAGAGTGATGAAGAATTTTATGAGAACTACATGACAGGGACCCATTTCTTGTCCAGTGGCTTTGATGGCTTTATGAGAGAGTTTGTTTCTCTCCCTAAAGACCGTGTGGTGGCTTATGATGCTATTGAAGATACGGTTGCAGCCATTACAGAGTTTGTCAGTGTCGGCATGCACGCTATGAATCGTCTATTGACCCTTGCTCATAGCAAGCGGGACCGAATCGCCGTTATCGGAGATGGAAGTTTAGCATTTGTGGTTGCCAATATTATCAACTATACTTTGCCAGAAGCAGAGATTGTGGTTATTGGTCGTCATTGGGAAAAATTGGAACTTTTCTCATTTGCCAAAGAATGCTATATTACTGATAATATTCCTGAAGATTTGGCCTTTGACCATGCTTTTGAGTGTTGTGGTGGTGATGGTACTGGACCAGCAATTAATGACTTGATTCGCTATATTCGTCCTCAGGGAACGATTCTTATGATGGGAGTTAGCGAGTATAAAGTGAATCTCAATACACGCGATGCCTTAGAAAAAGGCTTGCTCTTGGTTGGGTCCTCTCGTTCTGGTCGCATTGATTTTGAAAATGCTATCCAAATGATGGAAGTCAAGAAATTTGCCAATCGTCTTAAAAATATCCTTTATCTAGAAGAACCTGTAAGAGAAATTAAAGATATTCACCGTGTCTTTGCAACCGATTTAAACACAGCCTTTAAAACAGTGTTTAAGTGGGAAGTATAAGTGCTGGAGGTTAATTGTGGAGAAAATCATTAAAGAAAAAATTTCTTCCCTACTTAGTCAAGAAGAGGAAGTCCTCAGTGTTGAACAACTGGGGGGAATGACCAATCAAAACTATTTGGTCAAAACAACAAATAAGCAATACATTGTTAAATTCTTTGGTAAAGGGACAGAAAAGCTTATCAATCGACAAGATGAAAAGTACAATCTTGAACTACTAAAGGATTTAGACTTAGATGTAAAAAATTATCTTTTTGATATTGAAGCTGGTATCAAAGTAAATGAGTATATCGAATCTGCGATTACGCTTGATTCAAGGTCAATCAAGACTAAATTTGACAAAATTGCTCTAATATTACAAACTATTCATGCTTCTGGCAAGGAATTAAGAGGAGAATTTGCTCCTTTTGAAGAAATTAAAAAATACGAATCCTTGATTGAAGAGAAAATCCCTTATGCCAACTATGAAGTTGTTCGAGAAGAAGTCTTCTCCTTAGAGAAAAGACTGGCTGACTTAGGTGTTGACAGAAAATCTTGTCATATCGATTTGGTCCCTGAAAACTTTATCGAATCACCTCAAGGACGTCTATATCTGATTGACTGGGAATATTCATCAATGAACGATCCAATGTGGGATTTGGCTGCTCTCTTTTTAGAGTCTGAATTCACTCGTCAAGAGGAAGAAGCCTTCTTATCTCACTATGAGAGTGAGCAAACACCTGTCTCTCGTGAAAAGATTGCCATTTATAAAATTTTACAAGATGCTATTTGGAGTCTATGGACAGTCTACAAAGAAGAGCAAGGTGCAGATTTTGGTGACTATGGTGTGAGTCGTTACCAAAGAGCTGTTAAAGGTTTGTCATATTATGGAGGTTCAGATGAAAAATAAAAATGGAGTTTCTTTTGGTCTACTCTCAGGTATTTTCTGGGGTTTAGGTCTAACGATTAGTGCTTATATCTTTTCGATTTTTACAGATTTGTCGCCCTTTGTGGTGGCCGCTGCTCACGATTTCTTGAGTATCTTTATCTTACTAGCTTTTCTCTTGGTAAAAGAAGGAAAAGTTCGTCTCTCAATTTTCTTAAATATTCGCAATGTCAGTGTTATCATTGGAGCCTTGCTAGCTGGTCCTATCGGAATGCAGGCCAACCTTTATGCGGTTAAGTATATCGGAAGTTCCTTAGCTTCATCTGTGTCGGCTATTTACCCTGCAGTTTCAGTTTTATTGGCTTTCTTCTTTTTGAAGCACAAGATTTCAAAAAATACTGTGTTTGGGATTGTCTTGATTATTGGAGGGATTATTGCTCAGACCTATAAGGTTGAACAGGTCAATTCTTTCTACATTGGGATTCTCTGTGCTTTGGTTTGTGCTATTGCATGGGGAAGTGAGAGTGTTCTTAGCTCTTTTGCCATGGAAAGTGAATTGAGTGAAATCGAAGCCCTCTTAATCCGTCAAGTAACTTCATTCTTGTCCTATCTTGTGATTGTGCTCTTCTCTCATCAGTCATTTGCAGAAGTGGCCAATGGACAATTGCTAGGTCTCATGATTGTCTTTGCAGCCTTTGATATGATTTCCTATTTGGCTTATTATATCGCTATCAATCGCTTGCAACCAGCCAAGGCTACAGGCTTGAACGTGAGCTATGTAGTATGGACTGTCTTGTTTGCAGTTGTTTTCTTGGGTGCACCACTAGATATGCTGACAATTATTACGTCACTTGTCGTCATTGCTGGAGTTTATATTATTATTAAAGAATAAAGGAGATTCGTGTGAAAGCCATCATCTTAGCAGCGGGATTGGGAACTCGCTTGCGTCCTATGACTGAAAATACCCCTAAAGCCTTGGTTCAGGTTAATCAAAAACCTTTGATTGAATACCAAATTGAGTTTCTCAAAGAAAAAGGAATTAATGACATCATCATCATTGTTGGTTACCTTAGAGAACAATTCGATTACTTGAAAGAAAAATACGGAGTTCGCCTCGTTTTCAATGATAAATACGCTGATTACAATAACTTTTACTCTCTCTATCTTGTAAAAGAAGAATTAGCTAACAGTTATGTTATCGATGCCGATAATTATCTCTTTAAAAATATGTTCCGCAATGATTTGACACGTTCTACTTATTTTAGTGTTTATCGTGAAGATTGTACCAACGAATGGTTCTTGGTCTATGGAAACGACTACAAGGTTCAAGATATTACTGTTGATAGCAAGGCAGGTCGCATCCTTAGTGGTGTATCCTTCTGGGATGCTCCAACAGCAGAAAAGATTGTCAGCTTTATCGATAAGGCATATGCAAGTGGTGAATTTGTTGATCTCTATTGGGACAATATGGTTAAGGATAATATCAAAGAGCTAGATGTCTATGTTGAAGAATTAGAAGGCAATAGCATCTATGAGATCGATAGTGTCCAAGATTATCATAAATTAGAAGAAATTCTTAAAAACGAGAATTAAAGATCCCAACATCTGGCTAAAATAGTCGGATGTTTTTTTGATTTTTTACGAATAAATAGATGAGTAGAAAAAGAAATGGAGATATTTATGAAAATCACAAACTATGAAATCTATAAGTTAAAAAAATCAGGTTTAACCAATCAACAGATTTTGAAAGTCCTAGAATACGGTGAAAATGTCGATCAAGAACTTTTGTTGGGTGATATCGCAGAAATATCAGGTTGCCGAAATCCAGCAGTTTTTATGGAATGTTATTTTCAGATAGATGATTCGCATTTGGAGAAAGAGTTTCAAAAATTTCCATCTTTCTCTATTTTAGATGACTGTTACCCTTGGGATTTGAGTGAAATATATGATGCGCCTGTACTTTTATTTTACAAGGGAAATCTTGACCTCTTGAAATTTCCTAAGGTAGCGGTCGTGGGAAGTCGTTCTTGTAGCAAACAGGGAGCTAAGTCAGTTGAAAAAGTCATTCAGGGCTTGGAAAATGAACTGGTTATTGTCAGTGGCTTAGCCAAGGGTATCGATACAGCAGCTCATATGGCAGCTCTTCAGAATGGCGGAAAAACCATTGCAGTGATTGGAACAGGATTGGATGTGTTTTATCCTAAAGCCAATAAACGCTTGCAAGACTACATCGGCAATGACCATCTGATTCTCAGTGAATATGGACCTGGCGAACAACCTCTAAAATTTCATTTTCCTGCCCGTAATCGCATCATTGCTGGACTTTGTCGTGGCGTGATTGTAGCAGAGGCCAAGATGCGCTCAGGCAGTCTCATTACCTGTGAGAGAGCAATGGAAGAAGGACGCGATGTCTTTGCTATTCCTGGTAGCATTTTAGATGGACTATCAGGCGGTTGCCATCATTTGATTCAGGAAGGGGCAAAATTGGTCACCAGTGGGCAGGATGTTCTTGCAGAATTTGAATTTTAATACTCTTCGAAAATCTCTTCAAATCACGTCAGCTTCACCTTGCCGTAGGTATGGTTACTGACTTCGTCAGTCTCATCTGCAACCTCAAAGCAGTGCTTTGAGCAACCTGAGGTTAGTTTCCTAGTTTGCTCTTTGATTTTCATTGAGTATAAGAAGAAAGTCCGCTTACTAGACAAACTTTTCTTCTATATATAGTAGCTAAGTCTTGACAGTTATGGCAAAATGGTTTACACTTTATAAAGTTTATTACTTTGAAAAGGTGTGATACTGTGGCTACGGCAACAAAAAAGAAAAAATCAACAGTTAAAAAAAATCTAGTAATCGTGGAGTCGCCTGCTAAGGCCAAGACGATTGAAAAATATCTAGGCAGAAACTACAAGGTTTTAGCCAGTGTCGGGCATATCCGTGATTTGAAGAAATCCAGTATGTCCGTCGATATTGAAAATAATTATGAACCGCAATATATCAATATCCGAGGAAAAGGTCCTCTTATCAATGACTTGAAAAAAGAAGCTAAAAAAGCTAATAAAGTCTTTCTGGCGAGTGACCCGGACCGTGAAGGAGAAGCGATTTCTTGGCATTTGGCCCACATTCTCAACTTAGATGAAAATGATGCCAACCGTGTGGTCTTCAATGAAATCACCAAGGATGCGGTCAAAAATGCTTTCAAAGAGCCACGCAAGATTGATATGGACTTGGTTGATGCCCAACAGTCACGCCGTGTCTTGGACCGCTTGGTAGGCTATTCGATTTCGCCTATTTTGTGGAAGAAGGTCAAGAAGGGCTTATCAGCAGGGCGCGTCCAGTCCATTGCCCTTAAACTCATCATTGACCGTGAAAATGAAATCAATGCTTTCCAGCCAGAAGAATACTGGACAATTGATGGCGTCTTTAAAAAGGGAACCAAGCAATTTCAGGCTTCCTTCTATGGAGTAGACGGCAAAAAGTTGAAACTGACTAGCAATGATGAGGTTAAGGAAGTCTTGTCTCGTCTGACCAGTAAAGATTTTTCAGTAGATCAGGTGGATAAGAAAGAGCGCAAACGCAATGCTCCTTTACCCTATACCACTTCATCTATGCAGATGGACGCTGCCAATAAAATTAACTTCCGTACTCGAAAGACTATGATGGTTGCCCAACAGCTCTATGAAGGGATTAATATCGGTTCTGGTGTGCAAGGTTTAATTACCTATATGCGTACCGATTCGACTCGTATCAGTCCAGTGGCGCAAAATGAGGCAGCAAACTTTATTACGGACCGTTTTGGTAGCAAGTATTCTAAGCATGGTAGCAAGGTCAAAAATGCTTCAGGAGCTCAGGATGCCCACGAGGCTATTCGCCCGTCTAGCGTTTCTAATACACCTGAAAGCATCGCTAAGTATCTGGATAAGGATCAGCTCAAGCTTTATACTCTTATCTGGAATCGTTTTGTAGCGAGTCAGATGACAGCTGCTGTCTTTGATACCATGGCTGTTAAATTGTCGCAAAATGGGGTTCAATTTGCTGCTAATGGTAGTCAGGTTAAGTTTGATGGTTATCTTGCCATTTATAATGATTCTGACAAGAATAAGATGTTACCGGACATGACTGTTGGAGATGTAGTTAAGCAGGTTAATAGCAAACCAGAGCAGCATTTCACTCAACCACCTGCTCGTTATTCTGAAGCGACACTGATCAAGACCTTGGAGGAAAATGGGGTTGGCCGTCCGTCAACCTACGCACCAACCATTGAAACTATTCAGAAACGTTACTATGTTCGCCTTGCATCCAAACGTTTTGAACCGACAGAGTTGGGAGAAATTGTCAACAAGCTCATCGTTGAATATTTCCCAGATATCGTAAACGTAACCTTCACAGCTGAAATGGAAGGCAAACTAGATGATGTAGAAGTCGGAAAAGAGCAGTGGCAACGTGTTATAGACGCCTTTTACAAACCATTCTCTAAAGAAGTCGCCAAGGCTGAAGAAGAAATGGAAAAAATCCAAATCAAGGATGAACCAGCTGGATTTGACTGTGAAGTGTGTGGCAGTCCAATGGTCATTAAACTTGGTCGTTTTGGTAAGTTCTACGCTTGTAGCAATTTCCCAGATTGCCGTCATACCCAAGCAATCGTAAAAGAAATCGGTGTTGAGTGTCCAAGTTGTCATCAGGGACAAATCATTGAACGTAAAACCAAACGTAATCGCCTCTTCTATGGTTGCAATCGCTACCCAGAATGTGAATTTACCTCTTGGGACAAGCCTGTTGGTCGTGACTGTCCAAAATGTGGCAACTTCCTCATGGAGAAAAAAGTTCGTGGTGGTGGCAAGCAGGTTGTTTGTAGCAATGGCGACTATGAAGAAGAAAAGATTAAATAAGTGGAGAGTCCTGAAAGTGTATTTCAGGCTCTTTTGATTAGAACTTGACAAAATTCATCATTGTATGCGAAACTAGAAGAAGATTATTTTAACTAGGAGAAGTTATGCGTATTATTTATCTTATTATTGGTTTTTTATCACTAGCTTTGGCTATTGTTGGAGTTGTCTTGCCCTTGTTGCCCACAACACCTTTCCTTTTGCTGTCTATCGCTTGTTTCTCTAGAAGTTCCAAGCGCTTCGAAGATTGGTTGTATCATACCAAGCTTTACCAAGCATATGTAGCTGATTTTCGCGAGACTAAGTCTATTGCGCGTGAACGTAAGAAAAAAATCATTGTTTCTATCTACATCTTGATGGGAATTTCCATTTATTTTGCACCTCTTTTACCAGTCAAAATCGGTCTGGGAGCTTTGACCATCTTTATCACCTACTATCTCTTTAAAGTCATTCTAGACAAAGAATAAAAAAATAGTAGCAATTTTCCTTGATATAAATGAAAGCATATTCACAACAATATGATATAATAAATTCAAAGTAATCTTCAAGGAGAATCAAATGATTTACGAATTTTGTGCTGAAAATGTGACCTTGCTTGAAAAAGCGATGCAGGCTGGAGCTCGAAGGATTGAACTTTGTGACAATCTAGCAGTTGGTGGGACAACACCCAGCTACGGAGTGACCAAGGCAGCAGTTGAATTGGCAACCAACTACGATACGACCATTATGACCATGATTCGTCCCCGTGGTGGCGACTTTGTCTATAATGATATGGAAATTGCTATCATGCTAGAAGATATTCGATTGACTGCTCAGGCTGGAAGTCAAGGGGTTGTATTTGGTGCTTTAACTGCTGATAAGAAGTTGGATAAGGCTAATATTGAGAAGCTGATTGCCGCATCTAAAGGAATGGAAATTGTCTTCCACATGGCCTTTGATGAATTGAGTGATGAAGACCAGTTAGAAGCCATTGACTGGCTCAACCAAGCTGGTGTAACCCGTATCTTAACTCGTGCTGGAGTATCTGGTGACTCGCTAGACAAACGTTTTGCTCACTATCACAGAATTTTGGAACATGCTAAAGGTAAAATTGAAATTCTACCAGGTGGGGGGATTGACTTGGACAATCGTCAAACCTTTATCGACCAGTTGGGTGTGACACAATTGCATGGAACCAAGGTTGTCTTTTAAAAAATAGAAAGGAACTGCTAGCTTTGGGTAGCAGTTTTCACTTATGTTTGAAATTTTTAAATCCTATCAGTTTAATCAAGAAAAGGCTCGTGCCTATGGTTTTGTAGAAAATTGGGAAGTCTGGACTTATAGTTGCCAGATTTTGCAGGGTGACTTTGTCATGACAGTCTCCATCACTACTGATAATGTGAGTTTTCAGGTCTTTGACCGGGAAACGGGCGATCTCTATCCTCAAGTCCATATGGAAAGCATGAGGGGAAGTTTTGTAGGAAGTGTCCGTGAGGCTTGTTTGGATATTCTTTACCAGATACGGAAGACTTGTTTTGATGTTCAGGATTATATCTGTCCTCAGACTAAGCGTATTATGGCTCAGGTTCAGGAAAAGTATGGAAACCAGTTGGTCTACCTGTGGGAGAAATCGCCTGATACGGCAGTATTAAGACACGAAGGAAATAAAAAGTGGTATGCCGTCTTGATGAAAATCTCTTGGGATAAGCTGGAAAAGGGCAGAGAAGGACAGGTGGAAGCAGTCAACCTCAAACATGACCAAGTAGCTGACTTACTTTCAAAAAAGGGCATTTATCCAGCCTTTCATATGAACAAACGCTACTGGATTAGTGTGGCGCTTGATGATACTTTATCAGACGAAAAAGTACTGGAATTGATAGAAAAAAGTTGGAATTTAACCTCTAAAAAATGAAATATTTCAAGATTTTTTAAGAACTTTCAATTAGCAAAATATTCTCTATTGAAGAAATTTTCAGAAAATATTGGATTTTTTCTTGACAAGCGCTTTTGCCTATGCTAAAATACTAAACAAGATATCAAACAAAGGAGAAAGTCAAACATGAAAACAGCTAAGTTTAATCAATTCGCTTTGTTGTTGAGGTACTCGGGCTAGTGCAAAAAGCATTAGTCCTGTTTGGCTTACCAAGCGGGAGTAAATCAACATCTCGCTTGGATCTCTAAGCGAGATGTTTTTTTTACAACCATATTTGGAAAAGGGGAAATCTTATGCGAACAGTTGAATTTCTAGATACCAGCCTTCGGGATGGAGAACAGACACCGGGTGTTAACTTTTCAATCAAGGAAAAAATTGCCATTGCAAGACAGCTTGAGAAATGGGGCATTTCAGCCATTGAAGCTGGTTTTCCAGCGGCTAGTCCAGACTCATTTACGGCAGTGCAGGAGATTGCTAAGGCCTTGAAGAAAACAGCGGTGACTGGGTTAGCACGTTCTGTCAAGTCTGATATTGATGCTTGTTACGAGGCACTCAAGTATGCCAAGTATCCACAGGTTCACGTTTTTATCGCTACCAGTCCAATTCACCGCAAGTATAAACTCAATAAGAGCAAGGAAGAGATTTTGGAAGCTATTAAGGTGCATGTTTCTTATGCCCGTTCTAAGTTCGAGATTGTCGAGTTCTCTCCTGAGGATGCGACTCGAACAGAGTTGGATTTCCTCTTGCAAGTTGTTCAAACAGCGGTTGATGCTGGGGCGACTTATATCAATATCCCTGACACGGTAGGATTTACCACACCAGAGGAATACGGAGCTATCTTCAAACACCTGATTGAGAATGTCAAGACAGATCGTCAGATTATCTATTCACCTCACTGTCATGATGACCTCGGAATGGCAGTGGCTAATAGCCTTGCTGCTGTTAAGAATGGGGCCGGACGAGTAGAGGGGACTATCAACGGTATTGGTGAGCGAGCTGGTAATGCTGCTTTGGAAGAAATTGCAGTTGCTCTCAATATTCGCCAAGATTACTATCAAGCAGAAACTAGTATTGTTTTAAATGAAACCATCAATACGTCAGAAATGGTTTCTCGCTTCTCAGGAATTCCAGTTCCTAAAAACAAGGCCGTCGTTGGAGGTAATGCCTTCTCTCACGAATCTGGCATTCATCAAGATGGAGTCCTTAAAAATCCTCTTACTTATGAGATTATCACACCTGAATTGGTCGGTGTTAAGAGTAATAGTCTTCCGCTTGGAAAATTGTCTGGTCGCCATGCCTTTGTTGAGAAACTAAGAGAACTAGCCCTAGACTTTACAGAAGAGGACATCAAACCACTCTTTGCTAAGTTCAAGGCTCTGGCTGATAAGAAACAAGAAATCACAGATGCAGATATTCGAGCGCTGGTCGCTGGAACCATGGTTGAAAACCCAGAAGGCTTCCATTTTGATGATTTACAACTGCAAACCCATGCAGATAATGACATTGAAGCGCTTGTTAGCCTGGCTAATATGGATGGTGAGAAAGTCGAATTTAATGCGACAGGACAAGGTTCTGTTGAGGCTATCTTCAACGCTATTGACAAATTCTTCAATCAATCCGTTCGCTTGGTGTCTTACACTATCGATGCGGTGACGGATGGAATCGATGCCCAAGCTCGGGTCTTGGTCACTGTTGAAAATAGAGATACAGAAACCATCTTTAATGCAGCAGGGCTTGATTTCGATGTGTTGAAGGCTTCGGCTATTGCCTATATAAACGCTAATACCTTTGTTCAAAAAGAAAATGCTGGTGAGATGGGACGCAGTGTTTCCTATCGTGACATGCCTAGTGTGTAAAGGAGAAGGCTATGACAAAGAAAATAGTAGCTCTAGCAGGAGATGGAATTGGCCCAGAAATCATGGAGGCTGGTTTAGAAGTCCTGGAAGCTCTAGCTGAAAAAACAGGTTTTGACTATGAGATTGATAGACGACCTTTTGGAGGTGCAGGTATCGATGCTGCAGGGCATCCCTTACCTGATGAAACCCTCAAAGCATGTAGAGAAGCAGATGCCATTCTCCTAGCTGCTATCGGTAGTCCTCAGTATGATGGGGCAGTGGTTCGGCCTGAACAAGGCTTGCTGGCTCTCCGTAAGGAACTCAGTCTCTATGCTAATATTCGCCCTGTAAAAATCTTTGACAGTCTTAAGCATTTGTCACCTCTTAAACCAGAACGAATTGCTGGTGTAGACTTTGTTGTGGTGCGGGAGTTGACAGGTGGGATTTATTTTGGGGATCATATTCTTGAAGAGAGAAAAGCGCGTGATATCAATGACTATAGCTATGAGGAAGTGGAGCGAATTGTTCGTAAAGCCTTTGAAATTGCAAGAAATCGCAGAAAAATCCTTACTAGTATCGATAAGCAAAATGTGTTAGCAACTTCAAAACTCTGGCGGAAAGTAGCTGAGGAAGTCGCACAGGATTTTCCAGATGTGACCTTGGAACACCAGCTGGTGGACTCAGCTGCCATGCTTATGATTACCAATCCTGCCAAGTTTGATGTCATCGTGACGGAGAATCTTTTTGGAGATATTCTCTCTGATGAATCAAGCGTCCTATCTGGCACACTTGGAGTTATGCCATCAGCCAGTAATTCTGAAAATGGACCAAGTCTCTATGAACCCATTCACGGTTCAGCACCTGATATTGCAGGCCAAGGAATTGCCAACCCTATTTCCATGATTTTATCAGTGGCCATGATGTTGAGAGATAGTTTCGGACGTTATGAGGATGCAGAGCGTATCGAGCATGCTGTTGAAGCCAGTCTGGCAGCGGGAATTTTAACGAGAGATATAGGAGGTCAGGCTTCGACCAAGGAAATGACAGAAGCTATTATTGCAAGGTTATGAAGTTAGATGAAAAAATTACTCTAGTCCTTTTGATTTGGAATGTCATGGTTTTCTTGATTTATGGTATTGACAAATCCAAGGCAAGGAGAAGAGCTTGGCGCATCCCAGAGAAAATCTTACTTATTTTAGCCCTTTCTTGTGGTGGTTTTGGTGCTTGGTTAGCAGGAATCACTTTTCACCATAAGACTCGAAAATGGTACTTTAAAACAGTTTGGTTTCTTGGGATGGTGACTACACTAGTAGCCTTATATTTTATTTGGAGGTAATGGATGGCAGGAAAATCGATTTTTGATAAATTATGGGACCGTCATGTCATCACAGGAGAAGAGGGGCAACCCCAACTCATGTATGTGGACCAGCACTATATCCACGAAGTGACCAGCCCTCAAGCCTTTCAAGGATTACGAGACGCAGGACGCAGATTGAGACGGCCAGACTTGACATTTGGAACCTTTGACCACAATGTCCCGACGGTCAATATCTACGATATTCGAGATGTGATTTCTAAAGCACAAATTGATAAGCTAGCTGAAAATGTTGAGGAGTTTGGGATTGAACATGCGGCCCACGGTTCTGAAAAGCAGGGGATCGTTCACATGGTTGGTCCAGAAACAGGACGAACCCAACCAGGAAAATTCATCGTCTGTGGGGATAGCCATACAGCAACTCACGGGGCTTTCGGAGCGATCGCCTTTGGAATTGGAACTAGTGAGGTCGAACATGTCTTTGCGACACAGACCCTCTGGCAGGTCAAACCCAAGAAAATGCTGGTGGAATTCACTGGAGTTCCTCAAAAAGGAGTTTATTCCAAGGATTTCATTTTAGCCTTGATTGCCAAGTACGGCGTTGCCTGTGGTGTTGGCTATGTGGTGGAATATCGGGGACAAGCGATTGATGCACTGAGCATGGAAGAGCGAATGACTATCTGCAATATGTCCATCGAGTTTGGTTCTAAGATGGGGATTATGAATCCGGACCAAACCACCTATGACTATCTTAAGGGACGAGAATGTGTTCCAGAGGACTTTGAAGAGGCTGTGGCGGATTGGAAAACAATTGTCAGTGATGAGGATGCCGTTTATGACAAGGTTATCCGGATGGATGTCTCAGACTTGGCTCCCATGGTAACCTGGGGAACCAACCCTGCTATGGGTGTTGACTTTGACAGTAGATTCCCAGAAATTAAGGATATGAATGATGAACGAGCCTACAATTATATGGATTTGGAGCCTGGTCAAAAGCCAGCAGATATTGAACTAGGCTATATCTTTATCGGTTCATGTACCAATGCTCGTCTCAGCGACTTGCAACTGGCGGCGCGATTTGTCAAAGGGAAGAAAATAGCTCCTAACTTAACGGCTATCGTGGTTCCGGGCTCTCGTCCTGTCAAACGAGCTGCTGAGAAGTTGGGATTGGATAAAGTTTTCTTAGATGCTGGCTTTGAATGGAGAGATCCCGGTTGCTCCATGTGTCTAGGAATGAATCCTGACAAGGTACCTGATGGCGTTCACTGCGCCTCAACCAGCAACCGCAACTTTGAAGACAGACAGGGCTTTGGTGCTAAAACCCACCTCTGCAGTCCAGCCATGGCAGCTGCGGCAGCTATTGCAGGGCGTTTCGTAGATGTTCGGCAAATGCCAGAAGCCCAGTAAGGAGAGGATATGGAGAAATTTACAGTTTATACGGGAACGACCGTTCCTCTCATGAATGATAACATCGACACTGACCAAATCCTACCCAAGCAGTTTCTCAAGTTAATCGATAAGAAAGGCTTTGGTAAGTACCTCATGTATGCTTGGCGTTATCTGGACGACAAGTATACTGAGGATCCTGACTTTGTCTTTAACCGGCCTGAATATCGCAAAGCCAGTATTCTCATTTCAGGGGATAACTTTGGGGCAGGTTCTTCGAGGGAACACGCAGCTTGGGCCTTAGCAGACTATGGTTTTAAGGTTGTGATTGCAGGGTCTTTCGGTGACATTCATTACAATAATGAACTCAATAATGGCATGTTACCAATTGTTCAGCCCAGAGAGGTTAGAGAAAAGCTAGCCCAGCTCAAACCGACTGACCAGGTAACTGTGGACTTGGAACGACAAAAAATCATCTCACCAATTGGAGAGTTCACTTTTGAAATTGATAGCGAGTGGAAACACAAGCTCTTAAATGGTTTGGATGATATCGGAATTACCTTGCAGTATGAAGATTTGATTGCTGCTTATGAAAAACAACGACCAGCCTACTGGCAGGATTAGAAGAAAAATAGAAAAGGAAATAGAACTATGACAAAACACATTCAATGGAACGGAACACTTTCACAAGAAGGATATGACATTTTAAAAGGTGAGGGCGGTTGTATCGTTTGTCCTACAAAAGTTGGCTACATTATTATGACTAGCGACAAGGCAGGACTTGAGCGCAAGTTCGCAGCTAAAGAACGTAACCGTAACAAACCAGGTGTGGTTCTCTGTGGTAGCATGGATGAGCTTCGCGCTTTAGCACAACTCAACCCAGAAATTGAAGCCTTCTACCAAAAACATTGGGATGAAGATATTCTTCTTGGTTGTATCCTTCCTTGGAAACCAGAAGCTTTTGAAAAACTCAAAGCATACGGTGATGGTCGTGAAGAGCTGATGACTGACGTGCGTGGAACGAGCTGTTTTGTTATCAAATTTGGTAAAGCTGGTGAACAATTGGCTGCCAAACTTTGGGAAGAAGGCAAGATGGTTTATGCCTCATCAGC
This sequence comes from Streptococcus sp. 9903, assembly GCF_013276625.1. NCBI lineage: Bacteria > Bacillati > Bacillota > Bacilli > Lactobacillales > Streptococcaceae > Streptococcus > Streptococcus sp. 9903. The sequence continues at coordinate 133,603 of NZ_VMLI01000014.1, forward strand.
TAACCCATCTGGAAAAGGAAACCGTGGTAAAGTAGAAGGTATTGGAGAACGCATCGAAAGGGCAGTTGACCTTGTTATCGAGGCAGACGACTATGTGGCATCTATCCAGCCTGACAAAACGATTGAAACTCGCTACGAGCAAGGTGTGATGGTCTCTATGGTTGATAAATACGGTAAACTCATCCCAGAACAAGGAGGAGCACGTTCAACTTCACCAGCTCCAGTTGTAATCCGCAAAGGGCTTGACATTGATAAGATTATGATGCACCTGTCAGACACCTTTAACTCATGGGACTATCGTCAGGGTGAGTATTATTAGAATGTAGAAGAAGTGGGGAGAAAATAATCTCTCCTCTTTCTTTTTTATTCATACAAGAAAATCCGAACAATAAATTTTGATTTATAAAAATATTTGACAAAAACTGTACTTTGATTTATAATTAATTAAGGAAACGTCGGAAAAGGCGTAGTGATGCGAGAGCATAGGTAGGTCATTACAAAAGAAACGAGACATCGATATGTTAAATGAATTTCCAATTTTTGATTACGAAGATATTCAATTGATTCCAAATAAATGTGTCATTAAAAGCCGTGCAGAAGCGGATACAAGTGTCACTTTAGGAAAGCACACCTTTAAACTACCTGTTGTGCCAGCTAATATGCAGACGATTTTAGATGAAAATGTAGCAGAGCAACTGGCTAAAGGTGGTTACTTCTATATTATGCATCGTTTTGATGAAGCGGGGCGCATTCCTTTTATTAAACGAATGCACGATCAAGGGCTCATTGCTTCTATCTCTGTCGGTGTTAAGGATTATGAGTATGATTTTGTTAGCCAGCTCAAGGCTGATGCTCCAGAATACATCACAATTGACATTGCTCATGGTCATGCAGATAGCGTGATTTCTATGATTCAACACATCAAGAAAGAATTGCCAGATACTTTTGTCATTGCTGGAAATGTGGGAACACCAGAAGCTGTGCGTGAATTGGAAAATGCTGGTGCGGATGCTACTAAGGTCGGAATTGGTCCTGGTAAGGTTTGTATCACCAAGGTCAAGACTGGTTTTGGTACAGGTGGTTGGCAGTTGGCTGCTCTACGTTGGTGTGCCAAGGCTGCACGTAAACCGATTATCGCTGATGGTGGAATTCGTACTCATGGTGATATTGCCAAGTCTATCCGCTTCGGTGCCAGCATGGTCATGATTGGTTCTCTCTTTGCAGGACATATTGAAAGTCCAGGGAAAACGATTGAAGTCGATGGTGAACAGTTCAAAGAATATTACGGTTCAGCCTCACAATATCAAAAAGGTGCTTACAAAAATGTGGAAGGCAAACGTATCTTGCTTCCTGCAAAAGGCCATCTACAAGACACTTTAACTGAGATGGAACAAGACCTTCAAAGTGCTATCTCCTATGCAGGTGGACGTCAGGTTGCTGACCTTAAACACGTTGATTATGTTATCGTGAAAAACTCAATCTGGAATGGGGATGCTTCTCACTAAGACGGGCTATCTGTCTAGAAAAAAACTTGTTATTAGAGCAAATTTCTGTTATAATAAAACAAGTTTCCACCCTTAGTGTAATGGATATCACGTAAGATTCCGGTTCTTGAGATGGGGGTTCGATTCCCTCAGGGTGGATGTAAATAGCTCAGGAGTCTGAGTAGAAATATAAAAGATAAAGACGCATTATATCATGTCTAGACAAGAAGACCTTGATATGATGTGTTTTATGTTTTTATATTCGATAAATTATTTAACAGCCCTCTTTCTGATATTATACGTTAGAGGCAGTAATATACATAAGAAGGTAACTTCTAAAACTAACTTCCAGTTTCCCACACCCTAGCATTTAGTATAAGAAAAACGCGTGAAATCAGTGGAAATCCGTCTTAGACTAACTTCCACTGGTTTTCTTTTTCTTGATATATACAGGTTCAAAAGCGAAAAGACTCAGAAAAAAGTGCACGACAAATAGCCCTAAAACAGAGTCGTCTTAGAGTAAATTCCAGTTGCTAGCGTTTAGTGTGAGACTTTTCGATGGTGATAAGATGTGTAGTTAGAGGGGAAAATTCCCTTTATTTCAATAAATCAGGTGATAAGTGTGTGTCTTCTGGTTTGACAAATTGACAACCCAGAAGAGCAGCGATGTCCTCACCAAATGTGAAGGTGAAGACGTCGTAAGCAGATTTTCCTTGAAACTCTTCTCGTTTCAAGGAATTGACATGAGAAATGACTAGATTGACGTCTTTCTGAGTCAGCTGGTCAAAGGAAGTGCCCTTGGGAAGAATGGCTCGCAAAACTGTATGGTTCTTCTCAATCCGCCCCTTCTGGTCAGGACGGCTAGGGTCGCAGAAGTAGAGGTGAGACTTCCCATCAATGTCTCGCTCAAGCTCCTCCACATAGGAGAACTCAGATCCGTTGTCCGTGAGAATGACAGGGAACAGCTGATGGAAGGCATACCCTCCGTCCATGACTCTTTCTTTCAAAGCTGCGAATTTAGTGGCGACCTCCAGAGCAGTCTTGTTGTCCAAAAGCAAGGCGAAGAGGAAGTTGCAGAAGGAAACGTTGAAGGTGAGCAGTAGCTTTCCACCAGGTCTGCCGATGACCGTGTCCATTTCCAACCATTTGAAGAAATCATCTGTTTCTCGTAACTCTTGGAAATCTTGGTAGGTCCGCCCAATTTTTAGCTCTTTGGGAATAGCTACTTTTCTGGATTTTCTGCGTGCCTTGAACTTGACCATCCGAGGGAAATCAATGGGCTTGGCTGTTAGATATCCCAGCTTGGCATGCCGATACACCGTAGCTTTCGACACAGGTAGGTTATGTGTCTGAATGATATGGTAGATGCTTTGTTTCTTCTGGATGCCTTGGGTTAAGACCTTGTCCATCTGATAAAAACTTTCCTTGTTTAGAGGAATGCCCTCTCTGGACTCCCTCAACATAGTCTTGTACTGTTCCTGGGCCTTTTTGGCGTAGTAAAGATAGCGGTTAAAGCCACAATCCGTCCTCTTTTTTGGACAGTTGTTACAGACATAAGGAGCTTTTTTGAGAAGTGGGCAATCCGTGCAATCAGATTTGACGGATGTTGGATGCATGATGCGATTGCGCTTGATTTCCTTTGAAATCGTTGATGGGTCTTTTCCTATTTTCTCAGCGATGGAACGGAAAGTCTCCTGTTGGGTGATTCCAGTTTGGATGTCAATACGGTCTTCTAGAGTGAGATGTTTTTGTTTTTTCGTCATGAGGTGCCTCCTTACGAAAAGTCTCAGACTTAATTCTAGCATCATTCGTCGTCTGAGACTAACTTCCAGTTTTGGGAGAGAGGTGGAAGTTACTTTGAGAAGTTACGATATACATAAGAAATAAAATATTTCGGGTGTCAAACTTGTCTAATTATGAGCAAAATGATATACTAAAATCAATAACCTGTTTTTCTTTCTCATTTAGTTACTCAGGTTAATATATATATATATGGAGTGTTAAAAATGTTTTCAAATAAAAAAGAAATTTTTTCTATTCGTAAATTAAAAAACGGTCGTTCAGACTCAGTAAAAATAGGAACTCTTGGGCTCATTATGGGTGCTGCTATCGCTTTGTCTGTCAATACTCAGTCTGTAGAAGCTGCTATTATTGATAATAAAGATGGGACAACTACTATATCAAATAGTAAGGGCTCTATTACAGTAGACACAGCAAATGTGAAAATTGAGAGTGATGATTATAGTGATGGTGGGCTTGCTTCAAAAGATTTTGATCCTAATCCCAAACCGACAGAAACAGGTACGGAAGAAATTACTAAAACCGGTAAGGTAGACTACAAATATGTCTCAACTGATAAAACGGTTTTAGAAGAAAATAAAAATCAAGATGCAGGCTTTAAAAAACAAATTACGGTAGGTTACGAAGTATACGGAAAATCAGGAAAAGTCTTCAAAACATTAACAGGTAACAACATTACCGATGATGAGTTAGCTAAGGCAAAAGAGAACGGTGCAGTAGGAAAAGATACGATTGAAAAAGATGGCACTACGTATCATAAAATTGGGGATCCAGCTGTAGAAATTACAGGTGATGGAGGAGGGGTATACTCTGACTCTACTCTTGGAACTGTGACTGCAAAACTAACTTCTGAAGGTCTTATTCAAAATGATGGGAAAATTAACCACAGTGGGGTTAAACCAGGAGGTCGTACTTGGATTGTCGAAGAAACTGGTAAGGGGACTTACGGCAAATATGTAGTAGCCAACACGCCAGCTACTAGCTCTGATAAATGGTTAGAGGACACCTTTAAGGCAGGAGAAGCTACGGCTAAAGAATATACTTCTGACAATATCGCTAAAGATGGTGGTGTCAAGGAAGGAGATTATGTCTTCGTATTAGAAAAAAATACCTTTGTAACAGCTGGACATGACATAACGAGTTTTACCTATGTCGTGCAGTTTCCTACAGCAAATAATATATCTAGTCTTCATGAATTGTATGAGGCAATCAATGTTCACAAAGACAATCCCGATGGCCTTAGTCATGAAAAAACTAGAGCTTTTTTAAAAGGCTATTTAGCTTACATCAAAGAAAAAGGTTTGCAAAATACAGAAGGGAATATGAAAAGATACCTTGCGTTTTCATATTTCGATCAACCTGGAGTCGAAGACTCAGACAAGGAAGATACCCTGGATTCCGAAAAGAGACCAACTACTGCTACAATCTTTGATCCCGATAGAGACATCAATGTAAGTAATGAATCTGGATATGACGAAGGAGATGGGTATGAACTCTACTTCAATCTAGTCGTTAAAGGCCCTGTTAGTGAGAAGTATAACTATCGTACAGCCTATACACCGCTTCGTGCTTATCGTTTAGGTAGTGGTCGTACTACTATCACCTACACTTATAGTCCTGAAGTAACTCGTAGAGTTGAAAAGAAAGGCTCGGTTACCGTACATTATCAAACAGAAGATGGAACAACTCTTAAATCTTCATATAATGATACTGTTGATGCTGTAGTAGAAGTTGAAACAAAAACTTACTATCTTGATGAGCATAATCAAGAAGTAGTTGTCAGTACAAACAAAACTGCAGAGAACGTTCAATATAATACAAAAGAAAACGATACTGAAAAGCCTCAAAAATTGGAAGCAAATGGTTCTGTTTACTATTTAGACGAGACTAAAACAAAAACTACAGTAAATGGTGTTCCCAAAACTTCACCAGCAGAAGAAGGTTCTGTTGTAGAAGGAACTACAGAAGTAACCTATGTCTATGAAAAAGCTGGCTCAGTCCTTGTTCACTATGTTGATACAAAAGGCAATCCTCTCCAAGGAACCAATGAAAATCAACAACCAGTGACTCCAACAGTTACGGATACTGATAATGCCAAAGCCGGAACTGACTACGATACAAGAGATCAAAAACCAACAAGCATTACTACAGCAGATGGTAAAGTATATAAACTGGTTTCTCAAAGTACTAGAGGGAATGAAACAGGCAAGGTTGTAGCAGGACAAACTCTTGAAGTCACTTATGTTTACCAAGAAGCTAAAGGGAATGTTCTAGTTAAATACGTAGATGAAAAAGGAACTCCATTAGCAGGAACAGCTTCAATGCCTGGAAATACAACTGAAGCAGTAACAGCAGACGGAGTAAAAGCAGTCACTGAAGCAGAGTTAGGCACAAGTTATGATAATAAAGTAGCTGAGAAAAAAGCTACTAAGATTACAACAGCAGATGGAAAAGTATATGAACTTGTAAAAGAAAATAATGGATTATACAATACATCAGCGCCAGAAACAGGAACAGTAACAGAAGCTGATAAAGTAGTAACATTCGTCTACAAAGAGAAAAAATCAGCAGTAAATGTGAAGTATGTTGATAAAGCTGGACAACCAATCGCTGGAACAGCAACAATGCCTAATAATTCAACTGAAGAAGTAACAGTTGATGGATTAAAACCTGTAACAGATGCAAGTGTAAATTCTGACTATGATGTTACTAGTAAAAAAGCATCTAAGATTACCACAGCAGATGGAAAAGTTTATCGACTAATTGCTGATAGAGATGGTTTACAAGCAGGATCTAAACCAGCAGCTGGTACAGTAGAAGAGAACGAAATCACTGTAACTTATCAGTATGAGTTACTAGGAAGTGTAGTGACTAAATATGAATTATCAGATGGTACGAAATTAACAGGTGTATTAACATTTGATGATGCTACAACTCCAACTACAGTAGAAGACAAAGGTTTAGCTGTTGCCAATGCGACAGATGTATCAAATGGTACCAATTATGATGCAAGCACTCCAGCTAATAAGCCGAACAAGATTACAACAGCAACTGGAGAAGTATACTACTTAACAACTTCAAATGACGGAGTAAAAGCAGATTCAGCACCAGTTACTGGAACAGTAGAAGAAGGTAAAACAAAAGAAGTTACTTATGTCTACGAAAAAGCCGGTTCAGTAGTCATCAAATACATTAATACAGACGGTACTGAAATTAAAACATCTGTACAAGATTCTACAAATGTTAAAGCAGGAACAGCATATAACGCAGCTGAAAATGATGAAAAACCAGCAACAATTGAATTTAACAACACGAAATATAAACTAGTTACCAAAGCAGGTACTACTACAACTAATGCAACTTACTCTGCCGAAGCAGTCGTAACAAACGGAGAAAACGTTGGAACTGTGGAAGGGCAAGTAGTAGCAGGAAAAACACTTGAAGTAACATATGTTTATACAGAAGTAACTGGAGACGTAGTGGTTCACTATGTTGACACAGAAGGTAATGTAATCGCTGAAGATAAAGAAGATACTAAAGGTGCTTCTCTAAACGCTAAATACGACACAACTGACAACAAGCCAGAGAAAATCGAAAAAGCCGGAATTGTTTACTACTTAACAGAAAAAGCTCTTAAAGCCGGCTCTAAACCAGAAGAAGGTCTTGTTGTAGAAGGAACTACAGAAGTAACCTATGTCTATGAAAAAGCCGGATCAGTAGTAGTTCATTATACAGATCAAGAAGGTAATCCAATATCAGGAACAGATCCAGAAGGAAATAATGTCCCTGAAACTAATAATGATACAACAGATGGTAGACCAGGAACAGAATACAATACTGCAGATAACGGAATGAAACCAAGCCGTATCACAACTGCAGAAGGAAAAGTATACAAATTGGTTGAAGCTTCAACTAAAGGAAATGAAACAGGCAAGGTTGTAGCTGGAGATACTGTAGAAGTAACATACGTGTATAAAGAAGTAAAAGGTAACGTAGTCGTTAAGTATGAAGATACTGAAGGTAACGTAATCGCTGAAGACGAAAAAGACGAAACAGATGCTTCTCTAAACGTTAAATACGATACAACAGACCACAAAAAAGATGAAATTACTAAAGACGGTGTTAAATATTACCTAACAGCTAAAGCACTTAAAGACGGTTCTAAAGAAACTGGAGACGTAGTAGAAGGAACAACAGAAGTAACCTATGTCTATGAAAAAGCCGGTTCAGTCCTTGTTCATTATGTTGATACAGAAGGCAATCCTCTTCAAGGAACCAATGAAAATCAACAACCAGTGACTCCAACGGTTACGGATACTGATAATGCCAAAGCCGGAACTGACTACGATACAAGAGATCAAAAACCAACAAGCATAACTACAGCAGATGGTAAAGTATATAAACTGGTTCCTCAAAGTACTAAAGGTGATGAAACAGGCAAGGTTGTAGCAGGCCAAACTCTTGAAGTGACTTATGTTTACATTCTGGAAAATGCCGTACCAGAACCTAAACCAGAGCCTAAGCCAGAACCTAAACCAGAACCTAAGCCAGA